>JAGRIN010000048.1 GCA_020443245.1 Pseudomonadales bacterium | reverse complement strand
TCGTCAGGTCGGCGGCAATATAGACGTTCGCCTCGGGCCGGGTAGTGAACGCCTCTGACAGAAGAGCCTCTGTGTAATCGATCACCCCCACCCGCGCGCCGCCGCGCTCGAAGTGCGCGACCACAGCCTTGCCGAGCGCACCTGCACCACCGGTGACCACCACTCGCTTGCCTTCAAACATGATTACTCCTTCATTGACAGCGTGTTGGATCAGGTATGCCGTCCCGGTCTCGCCAAAGGCCGCAGTATTGCTCGTCCGTCAGCGCGGGGTCGGCAGCGATTTCCGCTTTCACACCCGCCTCGGTCAACCGCAGGTCTGACATGCGAACGCCCGCGTCGGACTCGTAGTCGAACAGCATGATTCGATCTGCGCCAGGCGCGTCCGTCCACGCCGTCCACTGTGGCTGCTCCCCGAGTCGCCCCGTTCCCGGGTCGCCGTGACGCGCGAACTCCGCCCAATACGACATCATCGTATTCGACAACAGGTCACGCTCGTCCCGCCAACTCTCCGGATGTACCAGGTTGAAGGGCGAAACGAAGTTCCCGAACACAAATGGTATTTCGAACGCATGTGCGGCGCCGAGAATTTCTTTCAGGTCAATGATCAAAAGGTCACGCAGGTCGTCCACATCGAACCGGTACGCAAACACCGGTGCACCGGAGTTCGACGAGATTGTGGAGGCGATCTCGTCCACAGCGCTGGCCTTCCACAATGCCGAGCCGTAGCGCGCGACACGCTCGTATGCCGCCTTGTCCGAAAATCCCCAGGGAAAACCAAAGACGCGCCGCAGGTACGGGGAACCGAGCGCCAGGAACAGTTTTACCTCGTCCCGGTTCGTACCGATGATGAGCGGGACCACGTTATAGCGAGCCGGGTCGCTGAACAGTTCGGCTGCGCCCTCCGCCGGGAGTACATACCCGTCCCCGAACACCGCCGGGCTCTGCAGCATGCCGAGGCTACTGCCGCGGTAGACCGAAAACAGGGCCGCCACGCTGACGTCGCGACGCAGGAAGCTCGCCATCGCCTGGTCATCGTCAAGAAGCTGTTTGGCAGCGGCCCGGTCGTTGGCACGTCCTGCGCGTTGCAGAAGCGTCGCGGCAACCTCTTTACCGCTTAGCGCGGCCCCGGGCGGCGATTCATCAGTGAAGTTCTCGGCAACGTTTCGATCATACGGCGAGTAACCGCCACTCTCGACAATCGCACGGTGAAAGAGCCCTTTTGCGAGGGGCGACGCCATCATCGACAGGACATTGACGCCACCGGCAGACTCCCCATAGATCGTGACGTTTCCGGGGTCTCCGCCAAAGTTCGAAATGTTGTCCTGCACCCACCTGAGGGCCGCGATGATGTCGAGCGTCCCATAGTTGCCCGAGGCGTCCTCCGGCGAACTTCCAAGCGCAGGATGGCGAAACCACCCCAGTGGCCCGAGGCGGTAGTTGATGGTCACGACCACAACCTTCTGCTCGCCCGCCATCAACGAACCGTTGTACCAGCTCTGTGCACCGCTACCGATGCTGTTGCCGCCGCCATGAATCCAGAACATGACCGGCAACCGGTCCTCACCTTGAGGCACCAGTTCGCGCGCCGTCGCTGGCGCCCAGATGTTCAGGTAGAGACAGTCCTCATCGCCGACGAGCGCGCCACGTTTGGCACCGCCTTCGCCGTCCATACTGATCTGGGGACACATACTGCCGGCCCTGGTCGCCACGAGTGGCGCCTCGTGCGGCGATGGCGGCGTCGGCGCGCGCCAGCGGAAATCGCCCACGGGTGGCGCGGCATAGGGAATGCCGAGCCAGGCATGCGCATCATAACGATCAATGAATCCGACGACTTCACCTTCGGTTGTCGTGCGCGTCGCCGTTTGCGACGCGATCGCGGGTACTTCCTCGTCGTCGCTCCCGGAAACGAGCGACGCGTAGTACACCGCGGGCACGGCGACCAGGATGAGAACGATGGCGAGCGCCACCAACAGGAATTTTTTCACGTCATCCCCCTTGTCCCTCAAGGGAGATACCTTAGCGTAAAGGACTAACCTCCGCCAAAGATCGCCTTGAAGAGATAGAAGAAGGCGATGGCGAGCACCGCGCCGGCCGGCAGGGTGACCACCCAGGAAACGATGATGGTACCGACCACCCGCAGGTTGATTGCGGAGATGCCGCGCGCAAGACCGACGCCCAGCACCCCGCCCACCAGCGTGTGTGTGGTCGATACCGGCAGGCTGGATCCGGAGGCGAGCACCACCGTCGTCGCTGCCGCCAGCTCTGCGGCGAAGCCGCTGCTCGGCGTGAGCTCGGTGATATGCGTCCCGATGGTCCTGATCACGCGATAGCCGTACAAGGCGAGTCCGGAGACAATACCGCCACCCCCAAGGAGCAGGATCCAGCTCGGCATCTGGGACTGCGACCCGATCTTGCCGCCCGCCTCGATAATGCCGTTAATGGCTGCAAGGGGACCGATTGCGTTGGCAACGTCGTTGGAACCGTGTGCAAACGCCATCGAACACGCGGTGAAGATCATCAGGATGCCGAATACCCGTTCGACGTTGACGAGGTCGAGTTGCTCAGACTTGGTAACCCGCTTGATCCGGCTCATGCCGGCGATACCGGCGATCATAATCACGAATGCGATGGCAGCCGCATAGACCAATGCCTCGCGAAAGGACAGGTCGAGACCGACGTGCGAGAGTCCCTTGACGAGCGTGACCATCGAGACAACAAAGCCGACCAGGAAGATGTAGATGGGCACATAACGCTTTGCCGCCAGGAAGGGGTCGTCCGAACCGAAGATAAATCGACGCACGCTCATGTACAACAGGAAGGACAGCGTACCTGCCATGATTGGCGATATGATCCAACTCGCGACGATCTCGCCGACCTTGTCCCAGACGACAGCATCGACGGATATGCCGACCGATGCGAAACCGACGATGGCACCGACAATGCTGTGGGTCGTCGAAACCGGCCAGCCAAAGGTCGTGGCGATGAGCAACCACAACCCCGCCGCAAGCAGCGACGCCATCATCCCGTATATCAACAACTCCGGCGCCAGCTGCAACACCTGCTGGTCGATAATGCCTTTTCGAATCGTCGAGGTGACTTCACCGCCGGCCAGGTAGGCGCCCGCGAATTCAAAGATCATTGCGATAATAATCGCCTGCTTGATCGTTACCGCCTTCGCGCCGACGGAAGTTCCCATCGCGTTCGCCACGTCGTTGGCGCCGACGCCCCAAGCCATGAAGAAACCAAAGACGACCGCAAGTAAAAGCAGCGTCGTGCCGTAGTCTTCAATCACGCCCATATAGGTATGTCCTGTTTATTATTTCGCGATCAGGTAAAGCAACCTGTTACCGACCGTTTGGGAATAGTCTGCAATATCACCGATCCAGTCGATGATTCGGTAGAGGAACATGACATCGACCGGATTGAGATCCTTTTCGAGGCCGAAGAGCAGGTTTCGCACTTCAATCTGGCGCAGGTCAGTATCGTGCTCTGCTTCATCCAGACGCTTGACCATGCCCGAGATGATATCGACCTCACGACCGCTGAAGCCGGTTACGATCAACTCGTCGAGTTCGTTCAGCGCCTGCAGCGCAAGATTGGTCGCGCCGACGGAGTGCTCGATATACTCCTTGGTGCTCCCGGCCAGTTCCGGGGGAAATCGCATACGTCGTCCCATCGTCAGGCCGACAATGTCCTTGGCGATGTTCGGAATCTTGTCCTGCATATGGAGCAATTCGAGCAAGTCGGACCGCGATACAGGCAGGAAGAGGCTGCGCGGGAGGTTCTGCCTGATCTCTCGCTTGATGGCGTCTGCGTCACTCTCGAGCTTGACGATATTGTCAGCAAACTTTTTTGCGTTCTCCCAATCGCCTTCGAGGACACGATCCATGAAGCCGAGCAATTCGCTCGCGGCCTTGGAGGCGACCTTCATATGCTCCTGGATGGGCGTGAAGGGGGAACGACCGAAAAGCTTGGGGAAGATCGGGCTGTTCGGCATTGACTCTGGATCCGCCGGGGTTCGGGTGGCCATTATAAGGACAATTGTCGCGGGCGAAAGTCTGTCATTTGTCCGGGCGCGCAGGTACTATCCGCCTTTGGCCAGCCCCGTCCGCGGGACCGTCCCGAATCTTTACCGGATCTTTAATCCCGATGCCTTCGTCAACTGAAAGGACACGTCGTCTCGACGCCCTCGCCGTCTTTCTCTCGGGCGCCTGCATGGTGCATTGCCTCGCACTGCCGTTGCTTTTCACGCTGTTTCCGATACTGCAGGGCAGCTTGCTGGAAGAATCCTACTTCCACATGCTCATGTTGCTGCTGGTCGTGCCGACCAGCACGATCGCCCTGTCGGTAGGCTGTCGCCGGCACAAGGACCTGGCAACAATAGTGCTCGGCACCATCGGCCTTGTGATCCTGACCATCACGGCCGTGTTTGGTCATGAACTGTTCGGTTACGTGGGCGAGCGCATCGCCACGACAATTGGTGGGCTCGTCCTCTCATGCGCCCACATTCGCAACTACCTCAAGTGTCGTGAGGTAGATTGCCAGCACGACCACGGCGCCTAGACGCCGGCGTCAAGGATTGCTTCGTACAAGCCGACCAGTAGTGAGACGGTCGGTCCCGCGATGCGAACATCGCCATCCACAAACGCGAGGTGAGCGCGGTCCGTGCCCCGCCATGTATATTGGTAGTGCCTCGCCGAGAGCGCGCGTGACAGCGGCACTTCGTAAATGGCAGAGACTTCTCCGGGGTTTGCTCTCAGCACCACGTCCTGCTCGATCAATCCGACCACGGGCGTAATCCGGTATCCGCTCTGGGTATAGTAGTGCCCGAGTTCCCCCAGCACTTCGACCGCGTCAGGCACGAGCGCGATCTCTTCTTCCGACTCCCGCAACGCAGCCGCAACCGGCGAACCGTCGCCCTCGTCGATCGTACCGCCGGGAAAACATATCTGGCCCGCAAAGCGAATGCCGCTGTGTCGCCGCGTCACGAGCAGTGTCGGTTCCGCGCGCTGCACGACGCCGATCAACACCGCACTCTCCCGGGCAGATTCGCGCACGCGGTCAGGTACAGGCGGCTCAATATGCGGATTCCGGAGTTCACCCACACGAGCCCTTTCAAACAGCCGGCGCAGGGCATCGATATCTGCGCGCGCCGACGGCTTAGCAAAGACGGGTTCGCGCGGACCCATCCTTACAAATATGCCTGCAACTCGCGATAACCGATCAACTTGCAGCCGGAATCTTCGATATACGACCTGAGCGACGCATCGCGAAACGCTTCATAGTCAGCATGCCGTGAAGCGGCCGCAACCTTGTCGATCGCCGACAGTTCCTCGCCCAGACGGGCCGGATGAAACAGCAAGTGGGTAAGCCCGGGTTGCACCTGGTCGATCAGTTCCCGGTAAAACGCACGCTTGTCCTCCATGGGACGCAACGTGTCGATCATGATCTCATCGAGCGTCGGCACGGCTTCACTGTCAATCTTTTCCAGCACCTCAACATACTCGTCAGCCATCTCTCCCTGACGCAGTTGGGCCAGGCGCTCTTTGGTAACATTGGGCAGAAACGCCGGAACCCGGTATTCCTGCGCAAGCGAGAGATAAATTGCGAGGAACTTCGGATGCACGACGCTGCCCATGTGGGTGTCGATGTGGGAGATGGCAAGGCCGGCCGCCAGCGCCGTCTCGATCTGCGCCCTCATTTCTGCTTCTGCGGCAACCACCGTTACATGCCGCACGGCATCCTCACGGGTTCGCCACAGGTAGCCTTCTTCGTCAAGCAGGCCCGAGTCCGGGTCACGGGTGGAAATAGCCGGCCAGCGAAACGTATCGTACTCACACGTAAACGTCAGGTGGACCCCAACGTCATAGGAAGGATTTTCCTTGCAACGCGCAACGGCTTCAGGAAACCAGGGGCCGTTCACCAGTATAGAGCCGCAACTCGCTGCGCCGACATCGAGACACTCGAACGACGCAACGTTGGAAGCATGACTGAAACCGATATCGTCAATATGCGTGATGAGCACCTTGTCGGTTTCGTCGTAGCCCATCTTTTTCAAAAAGCCGTTCATCTCTTCTCCTACAGAACTGTCAGATTTCCCTTGCCGTCGATACGCGCACGCCGGCCACAAAATTCTTCTGTCGTCATCGCCACCATCACGTCGCGATCCTCGGTATTCGCCCACGTTCTCCTGCCATCAGGTAAGAGGCAGGCCGCATGGCCAATTGCAGGCGATTCGCCGCCATACATCACGGTGTACGACTCGATCGTCACCTCACCGTCGTGATCAATCACGCTGTGCCTCGAAGGCGTGGCATCCACTTCCTCCTGGACATTGGCATGCTGGAACGGCCTCGCAGGCGGCTCCCCGGCATAGACGCCGAACGCGTGCTTGGTGAGATAGCCACCGTTTGCGGTAACCAAACCGACAGAAGAACGGGACGCCCGAAGCAACTCGACGGTACGTGCGATACTGTGCATGACGTAGTTGTTCAGTGGACCGCCGCCGAAGGTCAGTCCGCCGGTAACAGTGAGAGGTCGTCCCTCCGGCAGGGCCATCTCATTCATGGCCACCTGGACGGCGGAGGGAAAGCAACTGTAGACATCGATGAAGTCCAAATCGTCGACTGACCGACCCGCGAGTTCCAGAACGCGCCTCCCTGCAATCCGGATCGCCGGGGACGTGTGCAGGTTGTCGCGGTCCGACACCATGAAATGGTCATGCGCGTCGGTACCCGCCCACGGGTAGATCCACTTCTCCTCATCAATGCCGAGTTCCCTCGCCTTGGCCACTGAACACATGACAAGCGCGGCCGCCATATCGACCGCATTGTTCGAGTTCATCAGTTTCGGATAGGGAAAGCTGACCATCCGATTGGCGGGCCCCGGCGTCCTGATAGTCACGTCGTCGACCGGGTCACGCAACCACGCGTGCGGGTTGTTTCCTGCCACCTCGCTGAACGACGCCCACAAAGCCGAAATACGCCTGACGTGATCTTCGATCGACTCGCCGCGCTCATAACGCAGCGCGTTTTCGAAGATCGGGTAGATCTGGATCGGCGCGCGAATGTTGCGTGCAAGTTCAGGTTCGGACGACATCGATTTGTCCTCACCAATCATCCGCGTGTACGTGCCGTGCGTCTCCGTAACGGGCAGTTCGATACCAAGCTTTCGCGCCTTGGCCTGACTGTTACCATTTTCCGCGCCGGTGATGAGCACAAGGGATTTCCTGCCTGCAAGGATCTCCATCGCCGTCTCGTTGACAACGCTCTGGACCATGTTGCCGCCGAAGGGCGTACCCACTGTCTCCGCGCCCGGCACGCCCAGCTTCGCGGCGACGTATGACGCGGGTTGTTTGTAGCGCCAGACACCACGAATGACCCGGACCGACTCAATGCCTGTCACGAGCGCTTCATTACCGGCGTCGGCCGCGGCACCACGCGCGGCCGAGACCATCATGTCGACGGGCTCTGCACCGGCGAGCGGGTCATCGACGCGCTGCAAGAGTTGATGAATTCCTACAATCACGGGCGTGTTGGGATCGGGCATGAATCGTCTCGGTGTGTAATGAGCAAACGTGAATCATGCCCACCTATGGCGGCCTCACGCAACTTGCTTGGCAAACGCCACGGTTCTGTGGTCTTCTTGGCGCATGCCCTTGCCGCTACAGTTTGCCGTCACCGCGTGGTCCTTCGCGCACGACGGGCTCGCCCGCGACTTTGCCGGCCAGGGAGAAATCGCGGAGGCGCTCGGCTTCCACTCCTTCTGGCTGCCGGAGAATCACTTCGGTGATGAACGTTCGATTCCGTCGCCGCTGATGCTGCTGGCCGCCGTCGCGGCGAGAACCTCGCGTATTGGTCTCGGATCGACTTCCTACTTACTGCCTATTCGTCATCCGCTCCAGGCAGCGGAAGAAGTTGCAGTGCTCGACCGACTCTCCGGCGGGCGCGTCATCCTCGGCGTCGGTCGAGGCGTGCAGGAGTCCATGTTCAGGGCATTCGATGTGAGGGCTGCCGACAAGCGCAAACGCTTCGCGCACAATCTCGATATCATGATGAAAGCATGGCAGGGCGATGCCATCACATCGGAAGAAGGCGATCCGGTTTTTCTCGCGCCCCTGCCCAGACAGCGCCCGCACCCTCCCGTCTGGGTGGCCGCCTTCGGGCCTCTCGCGATAAAGCAAGCCGGCACGCTGGGCCTGCCGTACCTTGCATCACCGGTTGAGACGCTGGCGCGTCTTGCCACCAACTACACCGAGCACGGGCGCCATGCCGAGGCGGCAGGCCATCCTGACATCGGAACCGTTCCGGTGATGCGGACCGTGTTTGTGAGCGACCGGCCACATCGTGTCCGGGAGGTGAAGGCCGCGCTCGAATCTAGCCCGGGTCACGCGATGCGCGAAGACGGTACGGACATCGACGACTGGACCATCGTGGGAGACCGGTACTACGTGAAGGACAGGCTGGAGGAGTACCGTGCGCGCATCGGCATGACGCACCTGATTGCGCGCGGCAGGATTCCAACGGTCTCCGATGAGGAGCAGGTCTGTTGTCTCGAGTCGCTCGCCGCCATCGACCTCAGTCGATAATCTTGATCAATTGACCGGGTTCCGGTTCGCCATGCGGATACATGGCGTTCATGACACGCAGCTTGTCGAGCGCATAGTTGGTGATGGGCGACGTCTTTGCCAGCGATTCCATCGTCGTGCCCTCTTCGGCCCTGACAACCTGCACGCGCAGCGGTCGCGCCTGCTGGAAGTCATCCCTGTCCATCCTGCCGAAACTGAAGATTGTGGCGATGAAATCACGATCCGCGGCGATGTTGCGCAGGTCATACTGGCCCGCGCCTGTCAGGATGAAAGCCAGGTGGCGCCGCTGATCGAAAAGAACGGCGAACCGGACGGGCCGCGGACCGTAGGGCGACTGCACCCTGTCGGCAACGCCAAGGTAACCCGGATATCCGCCGATCGTGACGTCCCGCCCTTCACGCACATTGAAGCCCAGTTTTTCCTTGACGAAAGCTTCCACCGTATCTTTGCGAGAAACCCTCGCAGTGGAGATACCCATGACCGCATCGGCAATCGTCGAGACGAGTTGTATGCCCTGCGGCGTCGTCTGGATTCGCCATCCCTCGGGAAAGCTGAGCTTGATCCCAAGCTTGGGGTGATAGAACGTCTGGCCGCGAACGACACCTACCTGTCGCACGTCGCCGTACGCGAGGCCGTTCAGCTTCTCGAGGAACTCGTCGGTCTTCACAAACTCGTCATAGTCCTTCAGCAGCTTGTCGGACTCCTTGATTGCTGCCTTGTAGCGCGTATCGTTGTCAGGGTGACTCGCGAGAAAACCGTGATAAACCCTGGGCTCGCGCTTTTCGATACGCGCTTCCTCGATCTCGATCTGGTCTGTCGCCTTCAGCACGTCGATCGTTTTCAGCATCGCGTCGGGTGAGTAGCCCGCCCTGGCCATGTATTCAGCCCCGACCCGGTCTGCCTCGAGTTCGAACTCCCGCGAGAATCCGGTAAGCAGCACGCCACCAAACAGGTCGCCAAGTTCGTAAACGCCCGGTGTCTGCGTCACCACTGCGCCGACCGCCGAGAGGATCTTCATTGCCTTGCCCCGGTTCTGGCTGCGCAACGCATGCTTTTCGGTAACATGCGCGATTTCGTGACCCAGCACTGCCGCGAGTTCCGACTCCGAGTTCATGTGCGTCAGGATGCCGCGGGTAACATAGACGAAGCCGCCCGGTAGCGCGAACGCGTTGATCATCTCGTCGTTCAGGATCGTGAAGTGATATTCGAGATCGGGGCGACTACTCTGCTTCGCGACGCGCTCGCCGACGCGCGTGACGTACTCTTCAAGATCCTTGTCACGATAAACGCCGTACTGTGCGATGATCTTGCGGTGTTCCTGTGCACCGAGCTTGATCTCATCCTCTTCGGACATCGCATGCACAAACTGCGAGAGCAACATCAATGTTGCAATGCAGAACGCCGAAAGCCAACGATTGCGTATCATGGAACTCATGCGTGCCAGTTTAACCGATCGCCCTGCCCATGTTGCGCCGCATCGACTGAATCCACCGTGAACGCGCAGGCAGGAACCTTTTGACCCTCATTGCGAACCAAGATTCAAAGGCGGGCGGATGCGCGCCCCAAAACGGTTCATACTGCAATTTACGCGACAAAGCGCACACTCGAATTTACACGCTGCAAGGCGTGTTGAATAATAAGTATCCGTTTGTTCGCGACAGGTTCAGGCGACTGGAACAGCTATGAGATGGCATGGCCTCATCATCATTGCCGCGTCACTGTGCATCGACGCATATGCAGCGGACACGTCCGGGGCACCCTTGTCATGGGCCGGCGAACCTTCCGCGCCGACACGGTCGCCAGGGACGTCCGAACCCGTTACCGCACAGGAGATTGAGCGGACAGCGAATTCCTTCGGGGCGTTCAGCCCGGAACTCGAGACGGAGCTCGTCGCACGCGGCCGCCAGTTACTCGAAAGTGGTGACCTCGCAGCAGCCGAAGATTCCCTGCGTCGCGCACAATCTATTATCCATCATGCCGATGGCGTCCATTCGCTGAAGCAGGTAGACATCCTGGACCTGATGACCGAACTCTATCTCGCGCGAGACGAACCGTTCGAAGCAGACCGGGAACAGCAAATGGCGTTGTTCGTCGCAGAACATAATTTCGATGCTGACGACCCGCAGGTTTTGCCTGCCCTCTACAAGCTGGCGGACTGGTACGAAAGCACAGGCCAGTACAATCATGCCCGTGATCTGCTCGAGCGTGCCATCAGGCTGATCACCGCAGCCGGTGGTCCGGCGGACCCCAGGCTGGTTCCGCCCCTGATTCGCAGCGCCAAGATCAGGCGCATGCAGAGAATATGCTGCAGCTATCGTGCGCTCGAAGCGGCCCAGGGCATCGTGAACGCCAACCCTGGCCTCGCCGTGGACGCCCGCGTCGAAGTCATGACTGCACTCGGCGACGCCTACACCGCCAGCGGCAAGGACGACCAGGCGGCCGCAGTGTGGAAAGAAATCTGGACGTTGCTCGGGGATGACGTGGCCGGACAGAAGTTTGGCGAACCGGTACAGATCGCGATGTCACGCGATCTTGCCGAGGCAAGACTTGCCTCGCTGCGGGTGTTCAAACCGGCGCAGGAGTTCGGCGTGAGCGGACTTCGCGAGTTGACCGCGGAGGAGCGCCTGGTTCGGGAATCTTCTGCGCCGCAACTTTTTCTCGTCCCGATGAGCGACGATATGCAAAGTGTCCAGATTCTCGAAGACTTCCCGCAGGCAGACGACGATGAACGCGTCTACCGTATGGTGGGCCATCCCTATCGCTTCGTATTGCAGCAGTTGCAGGCAGTTCTGCCCTTGCGACTGCAGTCCGTGGAGCGGCTCGCCCGGATAACGCTGCAGGCGGATTTTACGGTCGACGAGGAAGGTCGCGTATCCGACGTGAACGTTGTCGGCAACGGTGCGCCGTCTCGCCTCGTACGCGTCGTGCGGGAGTCGGTATACAAGTCCCGCTTCCGGCCGCGGCTCGTCAAGGGTGAACCGGTCGCGACCCGACACGTTACGCTGGAACAACGATTCGATCGATGACGACATACCGCGCGCGCAGAATGCTTCGCCACCTGCTTATACCGCTTTTGCTTGTGCCCGCGGCCGGTCATGCAAGCGAGCGCTACCTGGACCGTTACTTTCACGACATCGAACTCGCCGCACCCGACGAGATGATCGCGTTCAGGCTGGTCGAGAAAGACCTTTCAGGTCGCGACTACTTGCCGGCAAGCGAGCGCCTGGCCAAACTCATCGACGGGCTCGACGTCGATGCGACGGACCCGATCGTCCGTGCGCAGCTCATCGCCGACGCCGCCATGGTGATGGCCGTCAACGGCGAGTTCGAGGCTTCGCTAGCCGGGCTGGACCAGGCAATATCGCTGATCGAACAGGCAAAGGGTCCATTCGATCCGATGCTGGCCGACATCCTCCTTACCCGCGGCATGATCGACAAGGATACCGGCCAGTACGCACAGGCAATCGACTCCCTGCGACGTGCCCAGCACATCAGGCATCGGCAGGACGGCGTTTATACAAAGCTGCAGTTGCCGATCATCGATGAACTCGCCAATGTGGATGTCGCACTGGACCGGCTGGACGATGCCGACAGGGAACACCACTTCAACCTGATGATCAGCGAACAAACCTACAAACAAAACAACGA
>JAGRIN010000498.1 GCA_020443245.1 Pseudomonadales bacterium | reverse complement strand
AGTGTCGCGACAAGGCGCCCGGACTCATCCGTCGCCGTCGTGTCGTACCAGACGTATTCCGTCTGCGGGCTTTGTCCCACACACACGACCTCGCTCTCGATACGATAGCGCCGGTTCAACAGGAACGGACCGTTGACCTGTCCGATTTCGATGGCCCCGAACAGCCCCACCGCATCGCCGATCAATTGCCGGAGTGCCTGCATCGGGTAGCCCCACAGGTACTGAACGTAGGTCGCGGGTAACGCCACCGGTTCACCCCAGGGCGAGGCGCGATAGTAATCCAGGGGATCGTTGATGAGTCCCAAGTCGAGGCGTTCGAACTGCAGGTCAGCGTTGGCAAGGACATCGTAGCGCCCTAGCGAGAGACCGGGCGAGAGACGGTTCAGTATCTTGAGCGCCGCGGGATCGCAGGCGCGGAGGTCCCGGCGCCTGAGTTCCGAGGCGGTATGATCGCCCACCGCCGCGGTGCCGGCGCAGACAAGCAGGCCGTCTTCGCGTTCCATCCACACCTTCACCTGATGTTCGCCCGGCACGAGCGGTTCGGCAAACACCTGGACCTTCTCGCCATCGACGGTCGCGTTCTTGAAGTAGAGCGAGAGGTTGCCGTCCTCGAACCATCGATCGCCAAAGACCGTGTTCAATACTGGCGGGAACTGGTTCATGTGCACATCGCCCGGCACGGTGCCGCCGCGGAAGCCGAGCTTCGATGCGGTTTCGTCATCGTGAATGCTGCCATCGCCCGCATCAGACGCCCAGTTGACACCTGCCAGCAGTGGTCCTTTGATCGGTTCACTCATTTGCGTTGCCTCCTCCGAATCGTCTCTCCAGTTCTTTCATGGCACCCACCATCATCGCGCCCCAGATCTCGTCCATGTCCTCGACAGGCCCCGGCGCAAAATGCAGGTTCCCTTGACCCGGACCGATGATCAGCGAGGTCGCGAGTCGGGCGATCTGTTCGGGAATGGCGAAGTGCATCGTGACCTGGCCGGTCAGGTAATCGATCACACCCTCACGCGACTTCCTGTCGACATCGACCATCCTGCCAGCCACTTCCGGGTCACCGCGTAGCCGCTCGACCAGGAGACCGCGTTCAGTGCGCTGGACATGGTTGTTGTGTGCGGTCGATTTCGCCATGGACTCGAAGTCGACGGCCGATGTAATCGCATCGAGTTGGGCGCGCTGCAACTTGCGATGCTCCCGCAACAGCACTTCCTGCAGCAGTGTTTTGACGTTGGGAAAGTAGGCGTAAAGCAACCCCTTGCTGACCCCTGCGCGTCGCGCGATCTTCTCCATATTGAGCTGCGCGATCCCTGTCTCGACCACCAGTTCCGCGGCCGCGTCCAGGATCTCCTGTATGCGCTCGTCAGGACGAAGGCGTCGCCTCGATTTCACCGCGGGTTCGGCCATCAGTCCGGCAACCCCAGCACACGCTTGGCGATGATATTCAGTTGCACTTCGTTGGTACCGCCCGCAATCGAAATGGCTTTGGATTCGAGCCAGAGCCGGCACATAGAGAGCTCTTCTGCCTCGAAGTCACCCTCGGTGCCGAAAGCACGCGTACCGCGAATGCGAAGCTGGGTCTCGAGTTGCTGTTTGACGAGGTTGGCTTCGACATACTTGAAGATGGACGTGGCGGCAGCGGGCGTCTGCGCCTCGGCTTCC
>JAGRIN010000497.1 GCA_020443245.1 Pseudomonadales bacterium | reverse complement strand
CTTCACCATCGACGCTGAGGACAACCCGCGGAAGCGCCGCGGCGCCCGCCTGTTCAAAAGCGGTTTCGGCCAGGTCGACGCGCTGGAGGCGCTGGAGGATTCCGGGCGAACGGCCGTCATCTCATGGGGCGAGGAATCGTTCACGGGGAAAGTGGTCCGCGTGCAGCGCGTGACGGCTAAGAGTGGCGAGGTGGCTATGCCACGGCATACCGTCGAAGTCACCATCCGCAAGGTGAAGCTGGCATGAACGACTCCGAACGTGAGGCGCTGAAGCAGGAGATTCGCGACGAGATGGCGCGGCAGTATGGCCCGGCGCTCGCGCTTGTACAGCAGTTGACCCGCTTCCGCCGGCACGTAGAAGCCGATGGGGTCGACCTCCCGCGCCGGCGCAACGTGTTCCTTGGGACGACCATGAAGCTCTTGGGGAACGCGAAGATCGAGGACGAAGACGGGTCGTATTGGGACAAGACCGGGATTCACCTTGTCGCCGCAGATGAGGACGTAGATTCGCTTAGCTTCTGGAGAACCGGATTCGACGCAGCGGCGGGCATCTCCGGGCTGATGAGTAGCACACTCGGCTGGCTTCGCCTCTATGCGTTGTCGCCTGACAACCAGAACTACCTGTACGCAGACCTGAAATCCAGCGACACAGATGCGGACCTCATTCTGTCCATCTCTAAATCGCTCAACGGGTCGGCGTCCGGGGCGCTCGACATCTATGGAAGCGGGGACGTGCGCGCCTACCAGGACCTCATTGCCGTCCGCGATGCCTATGCACGTGACACCAAGCCGCTGACCGACTTACAGAAGTCCACGGGTTCCGCGACGACCGTGACGAATACCACGACCGAGACGACGGTGTTCTCGCAAAGCGTTGCCGCCAATGCCCTTGCCAGCCAGGTTAGCGGCTCCGCTGTGTGGAACCGGGGGCTGCGGTTTGTTGGGTACGGTTTCTATCAGAACGACAAGGGCTCGAACGGAACGCTCACGATCCGCGTGAAGTTGGGTTCGACCACCCTTCTGACCGGCACATGGACGCAGGGCGACATCAACACCGACGCATACCTGTTCCGGCTCGAAGTGAACATTTGGGCGCTGAGTTCATCTGCCGTCCTTGCGGTACTTCACCTGGTAGAAACCAGCCGCGCTGCGCCGACCGGCGACGTGTACGGCAGCATGGACCCAGGCAGCGCCAATTCTCATGGGATCCTCATGGATAAGAGCGTGAGCATCGACCTGACATCGACGCAGACGTTCTCCATCACCTTCCAGATGGACGCCGCCAACGCTACCTACACGAACGAACTGACTGCAGGGACGCTGCAGCGTATCTAGCCCAACGACCAGGAGTGATGGCATGATTGCGGAGATGCTTCAAGCGGCGACGACAACGGTGAACCCGCTCGACAGTCTCGCGGACTACGGAGCGATCGGCCTCCTGGCCGTGTTCGCGCTTCTCGGGCTGATCGCTACGGTCGTGGCGTACCGGCGACTGAGCGACAGATTCATCCGCTATCTGGAGCACCAGGCAGAGAAAACATCGGAGGAACGCGCAGCCGTGATGGGGGTGCTGACGAAGCTGGTTGAGGCGGTAGATCGAATCGAGAGGAGGACATCTCAGTGAAAGCGGCGCACCGGGCGTGAGCAAAAGGTGGGCGTACGCTGCTCTCGCAGTGGTGGGGGTTGAGTTTGCGGCCGCCTCTTTCTTTCTAGATTCTCC
>JAGRIN010000496.1 GCA_020443245.1 Pseudomonadales bacterium | reverse complement strand
TGAACGGGGTAGGCAGCGACCGGGTTCAATTCGTGGAAGCGGATGCGTTCGCATGGCTGCGGGAGTCAGTCAGGTCGGGCGAGCAGTACGATCTTGTCGTGCTGGACCCACCCAAGTTCGCGACCAGCAAGGCGAATGTCGATCGTGCCTGTCGCGGCTACAAGGATCTCAACCTTCACGCGCTGAAGCTGGTAGCGCCCGGCGGGTATCTCATGACGTTCTCCTGCAGCGGCGCAATTTCACCTGACCTGTTCCAGAAAGTCGTGTTTGGCGCGCTCGCGGACAGCGGTCGCGATGCGCAGGTGCTCCGTCACCTGGAGCAGGGCGAGGACCATCCGGTGGCGCTCACATTCCCGGAAGGCGCCTACTTGAAGGGCCTGTTGCTCCGCGTGCTCTGAGCCTGCGCGAAGGTGAGCGAATTTGGCGTTCACCATGAACAAATCCTGTTTTCATTCTGTGGCCGCACCATTAAACTTCATGCCTTCACATGACTGGCGATGTCTCCGCGCGGCGGAGCAGGTGGAACTGACCACCGGGAAGTGTGACAAAAAGCATTAAGCCGTTCGCCTGGGCGCCCACACTCTTTAACGATCGGGAGACTGCCCTTGACCACCAATCTCGAGTACCTCGAACAGAACGACCCCGAGGTCTTTGCTGCCCTGAAGGGCGAGGAAGCGCGACAGCGCTCCGGAATCGAACTCATCCCGTCGGAGAACTACACGTTCCCTGAGGTCCTGGCCACGCTGGGCAGTGTCTTCACCAACAAGTATTCCGAGGGTTATCCGGGCCGGCGCTATTACGGTGGCCAGGAGTTTACCGACACAATCGAAAATCTCGCGCGCAATCGCGCGAAGGAAGTGTTCCGCGCGGAACACGCGAACGTCCAGCCACTGTCAGGCTCGGCCATGAACCAGGCGGTATACCTCGGGCTGCTGGAACCGGGCGATACGATTCTCGCGATGGATCTTTCCCACGGCGGTCACCTGACGCACGGTGCGCCGGTGTCCCATATGGGCAAGCTCTTCAATTTCGTACGTTACGTCACCGATCCGTCTGACGGTTCGATCGACTTCGACAAGGTTCGTGCAGACGCGCTGGCCCACAAGCCGAAGCTCATCCTGTGCGGCTACACGTCTTACCCGCGCGATATCGATTACGACAAGTTCAAGTCGATTGCCGATGAAGTCGGCGCAATCACCATGACCGACGCCTCACACTTCGGCGGGCTCGTCGCCGGTGGGTCGATGAAAAACCCGTTGGATTTTGGTTTCGACGTGATGACGACCACGACTCACAAGAGCCTGCGCGGTCCACGGGGCGGTATGATCCTGTGCAAGAAGTCGTTTGCCTCGAAGATCGACAAGTCGGTCTTCCCGGGCTTGCAAGGCGGCCCGCACATGAATGCGATCGCGGCGATTGCCGTGACCATGAAGAAGGCTGCGGAGCCCGAGTTCAAGCAATATGCGCAGCAGGTGCTGAAGAATTCGAAAGCACTCGCGAAAGCACTCATGGATCGCCAGGGGATTCTTGTGACCGGTGGCACCGACAACCACATGATGGTGCTCAACACGGTCGAAAGTTTTGGCCTCGACGGCAAGGTTGCCGAAGAAGTACTGGACAAGGCCGCGATCACCACCAACAAGCAAATCATTCCCGACGACCCAAATCCGCCGCTGCGACCCAGCGGCATCCGCATCGGCACACCAGCCGCGACAACGCGCGGTATGAGTGAGGCCGATATGAAGCAACTCGGCGA
>JAGRIN010000495.1 GCA_020443245.1 Pseudomonadales bacterium | reverse complement strand
GGGGGCGCGTCCTGCGCGAGAATGGCAGCGCTGATCAGGGTCAGGCACGTAGCGGCGGCGAAGATTCGCATGAAGTCTCCTTGGCGTTCCGGGCAGCAATGTTGTAGCGGCAACCTGATACGGTCAAGGACGCAACGGCCGGAAAGCTATTCGTCCGGCTCAATCGTGACGACCAGCGGGAATTTCTGCGTGCGCGCCGTGGAAGTGACCTGGTCCTTCTTCAACTCGGCCACTTCCTGCGGGTAGGTGCCCGCGAGGCCCTGGCCGGTGTTGTGGACCTCGAGCATGATCTTCTTGGCCTTGTCGATGTCGTGCCCGAAGAAGCGCATCAGCACCCAGGTGACGAACTCGGTGGTGGTCACATTGTCGTTGTGGAAGATGACCTTCCACATCGGCGCGCGTTTGCTTTTGGCATCGGCGTCCGTATCGACCTTCGGCTTGGGCAACGTCTGCGTGTCAGTCATGCGCGCATTCTAGCACCGGCACACCATCATTCACCGGGAGGGGCGGGTGCCTCTAGATCGATCAACTCAATGTTTAGACGTTCTGATGAACGATCGAGCGATTTCCGGATCCGTTCAAACGTCGCGTGTGCGACCCCAAGATCCTCCATGCGCTTTGCAGCGGCGCTGCCGTGGAAGTGAATCACCTGCACCAAGGCCGCAGCGACGTCGGGGCTCAGATCGAAGTAGTGATTCAGAATGACACTTGCAGACCCGAAGCTGATCTCATCGTCGTTATGCACCACGATTCCCCACCGGCCTTCGCCGATCTCATGTGCGCTTGCGGCGACTATGTCTAGCGCGCAGGCCAGGAGGTCCAACTCGTAGAACACGACGTCGGGCAGCGGATTCTTGTAGTAGGGGTCCGTCTCGCGAAAGCCGAACGACTCGTAAAGCTTGCGAGCAGGTTTCATGCTTTCGAGGGTGTCCAGTAGCACTTGCAAATAGCGGGTTTCCGTCGCGAATCCCAGAGCTTCCGAAACCAGAGTTCGCGCGACGCCAAGCCCTCGATACGCCGGCTTCACGTACATGCGTTTGACTTCGCAGGTTCGCTCTGCCAAAGGACGCACGGCGATGCAACCTGCAATCTCGCCCTCAACACCCGCCAGCAGGATGCAGCCTTTCGGCGCGGCGTAACACCCCGGAAGCTCCGCAAGTTCCTGCTCGAAGCCCTGGAAGGCCAAGTCAATCCCGATCTCCGCTGCGTATTCACGAAACAGCTCGCGCACCTTTTCCATGTGTTCGGGCGATTCGGTGACGTTGGCTATCTGTGCTTCGACCATGGATCACTCGGGTGAGGGCTAGAGCCTGCGTTCGACGCAGACGGTTAGTGGGAACGAGTCACGGCGTGCGATTGCCCGGATTCGAGCAGCGATGCGATTCGCGCCCCACTCGCTGCGACAGTAACGCACCGACGCGATGCCTGCCGAATGCACCAGCGAGGCGTACTCAAACGCCGTGCGTTCGTTCACGTCGAGCACGCGGCGAAGTGCAAATATGACGGTGGGGAACGGCGTTGTGTCATCGTTGTAAAGCTGGACGACCCAGGGACCGCTGCCACGCGGTTCGCCGACCCGTCTCAGATGCCGGTTGGCGCGACGCTCAAGCGTTACCTCGAAAGTCTGGTGGTCGCCGGCTCCGTCCTTCAGCACGGGTGAGTGAGGCTCGAACCCATGCGGCTCCAGCTTCTCGGCGCGCCACAACTCCGTACCCGGTGCGAACAGGAACATTTCGGGCACGGCCCAGCTCACGGTAAA
>JAGRIN010000494.1 GCA_020443245.1 Pseudomonadales bacterium | reverse complement strand
CTACCTGATAGGTCTTCCCTAACGTGGAAATCTCGATGGTTTCTGCGTTGTCAAAGGTGACCACGCGGTCACCAACTTTGGTCATTTCCATTGCTGTTCTCCTAGCATTTACGAACGACGACGGTGATTTTGTTGGTGGAACCGGACGTGAACCCGGAGAGTGTGTAGACGTCGCCATCTTGGCAGTCTTCATCGATGCAGAAGGACCGGATCTGCCCGGAGACCGGCGACAGAATGCCGATGTTCTTCGACCCGCGCGTCCTGGTGCATGAGACATCACCGCTCGCCGCTCCGTAGGCATAGATCACCGCGAAATTCGGAGACCCATGCGTCACTGTCACGGCGACGCTGGTCGATGTTCCGGTGTTCTCGTAATACTCGGTCAGTGCGCCATCCTCGATCTGGAGGTCGCCGACCGTCAGGTCATCAATCTTGGCCATCAGTGCTTGGTGTCCCAACCCGCGGCGAGCCGCTTGTTGGTCGATGATGCGGCGCCAGCCCCAGAAATCTGGGAGAAGACCGCGGTATAGGCCTCGTTGCTTCCGGCCGACATGTCGACGCCGGCCGCGCCAATTGCCTTCGACTGAGGATTGAACCCAGCGAACGTCACTTGCCCCCTGGCAATCTCCTTGCTGTCGCTGTTGCGCGTCACGACGACCTGGTATGTCGCCCCGGTCCCGCCACCGCCGCCCTTGGCGTAGCTCACGTCGGCCGATGCCCGGATGTAGACGGGCCCGCCAGCCTCGTTGACGGCCGTGACGGTAGTCGTGCCCTCGTCGTATCCGGTCGCGGCGTCAACGGCGATGTTGATCGTCTTGATCTCAAGGTTGTCGATCTTCGCCATCAGAACCTCGACACCTTCACCGCAAGTTCGCGCGAGTTCCAGTAGACAACCAGGGTGCCGCCGCCGGCATACTGCGGGTTGATGGCGACCTCAAAGTACCAGATGTCGCCATCCTGCGAATCCGTATCGACCACCGACCAGTTCAGGGTTGCATCGCGCGTCGTGCTTCCGCCCCATGCCTGGGTGTATTCCATGAAAGTTGTGTAGGTTCCGCCACGGTTCCGCCGAAGTCTGGCCAGGAACGTGGCGCTGCCGGCGCCAACCGACGACTGGTAGTGGTAGGTCGCCCGGCAGTGGACCTCTGCAGGGCGATCATTGCCATCGCTGATGGTCCTCGTGATCGCGCTGTAGGAGCCACCGGAATGCGACCCGCCGGTCGTGCTGAAATATTTCGCGAGCGTCCCATTCGCGAACTTGATCGACCCGACCTGCAGATTGCCGATCTTCGCCATCACAGACGCTCCAGGATGCGCGTTTCGAATCCGGCCGGTGTCAGCCGCGAATACTGGATGAAGCCGTTCACGAGCCCGTGGCGCCGCTTCTGGTCATGCATCATGGCGATACCGGACCCGATGATGTCGTTCGGGTCGAAATCGATATCGGTCTTCATCGAGCGGACCATCTGCCCGGGCTTCAGGACAATCGTGTCGCGGTCGTCCTGGAACGCTGCAACGAATGCCCCGCCGTCCCGGGCGATGACCGCCGAGTATGGCTTGTCGTCCAGCCTCCCCTGGTCGAGCAGGGCGAAGTCTGAATCGATCGCCATTGCCATCTCCCAGCCGCGGCGCGACCGACCCGTCCAGGTCAGAAGGCCGTTGTTGTTCGGCATGTAGAAGACCTTGGCTCCGAGGTACTTCACCCGGCCGTTGGCATCGGTATGACCACCGTCGCAGAACACATGGACAGCGCGCGGCATGATGAGGACGTTTATCGCGGTCATTTGA
>JAGRIN010000493.1 GCA_020443245.1 Pseudomonadales bacterium | reverse complement strand
TTGCCAAGGTCGACGGCGCGATCTTCAAGGCGGTGGAAGAGCGCAACCGCGTGCAGAAGACCAGCATGATGGCCAAGATCACCGATCGCATGGGTGATCTTGCCGGCAAGACCTTCGCGATGTGGGGGCTCGCCTTCAAGCCGGAAACGGACGATGTGCGTGAGGCGCCGTCGCTCCAGATGATCGAGCAGTTGCTCGCGGCTGGCGCGAAGATTCGTGCGTTCGATCCGAAGGCGGTGGAGACCACGAAGATTGCGCTGAAGCACCTGAACCTCGATGCAATCGAATTCGTCGCGACGCCTAACGATGCGCTTGAAGGTGCGAACGCCCTGATCGTGATGACGGAGTGGAAGATGTTTCGCCAGCCCGACTTCCGGCGTCTCGCGTCAAAACTCGCCGACAAGCTGGTCTTCGACGGGCGCAATATCTACGAGCCGAACGTGGTGGCTCAGCACGGTCTTCGCTACATCGGCATCGGGCGCACGTCCGAGCCTTACGAAGCCTGATCGATGGCGGTCCTGGTTACCGGCGCGGCCGGCTTTATCGGATTCCATACCTGCAGGTTCCTGCTTGCGCGGGGCGAGACAGTCGTCGGTCTCGACAACATCAACGACTATTACGATGTGACGTTGAAAGAAGCGCGACTTGCCGCGCTCGCCGCTGATGAGCATGCCGCGAACTTTACGTTCGAGAAGCTCGACGTGCAGGAGACCCAGGCGCTTGACGCCCTGTTTGCCAAACACGGGATCGATGGCGTGATTCACCTCGCGGCGCAGGCAGGTGTGCGCTACTCGATCGAGAATCCGCGCGCGTACGTCGACTCCAACGTCGTTGGGTTTATCAACATTCTCGAGTCGTGCAAGAAGGCAGGTGTTCGCCATCTGGTGTATGCGTCGTCGAGTTCGGTCTACGGCAACAACCAGAAGGTGCCGTATGCCACCGAGGACAACGTTGACCACCCGATCTCGATTTATGCAGCGACGAAAAAGTCGAACGAACTGATGGCGCACGTTTACAGCCATCTGTTCGACATGCCGACGACCGGGCTACGGTTCTTTACCGTCTACGGCCCCTGGGGCCGGCCGGATATGTCCCCGTTCATCTTTGCCAGCGCGATCTTTGAGGAGCGCACGGTGAAGCTTTTCAATTATGGCAATCACAGCCGCGACTTCACGTACATAGACGATATCGTCGACGGCGTGATCCGCACGTTCGACCATCCGCCGGCGCGGGAAGGCGAGAGCGCACCATATGCCGTGTACAACATCGGCAACCACCGCCCCGTGAACCTGCGTGATTATCTCGCGATCTTCGAAGATGCGATCGGCAAGCCCGCCAACGTGGAACTCGCCCCGATGCAACCCGGTGACGTGGAATCCACGTTCGCCGACATTACCCCGCTACAGGAAAAGTTCGGCTACCAGCCTGCCACCCCGGTTGAAGTCGGCGTAAGAAAGTTCATCGACTGGTACCGAAACTACTACAACCTCCCGTAAGCGACGCAGAGGTCCTTCGCTGCGCTCAGGACGACGGGGCGATGCAGAGGTCCTTCGCTTCGCTCAGGACGACAACTCCGTCGTCCTGAGCGGAGCGCCAGCGAAGCCGAAGGACCTCAGCCTCTCAGACACCTCGTACCAACCCTCAAAACGCCCCCCGCTCCTCAAGCAACGCAAGCAACCGCTCAACGCTCTCTTCAACAGAGATCTCATGCGTAGGCAGCACAATGTCCGCCTCGCCAGGTTCCTCATAGGGGAAGTTCACTCCCGGAATCGTATCCACCGATTTCTCATCC
>JAGRIN010000492.1 GCA_020443245.1 Pseudomonadales bacterium | reverse complement strand
TGTCGGTCGGATCCGAGACATCACGCCCCTTCATCAGGTTGGCAATTGTCGCAAGTGCCTTCTCGTAGTGCTCGTTCGCAACGTCCTGTCGGACCTCTTCGATGTCCCGGGCTTGCGAAGCCTTGACGTTGCCATCGATCAGGAACGTAATGAGGTTTGTCACGCCCGGCGTCGCAACCGCAACGCCGTCAACGCGACGCGGCTCATACGTGAACTGCTTGACCGCCCTGATGGCCGCATCGTCAAACACACCCGGCGGCCAGGACCCGGCAATCTCGAAATCTGCCGTCTTGCCTTCGGCGGTCACGGTGAAACGTACGCGAGCGTAGCCCTGGATATTCTTTGCGAGCGCCGAGTGCGGATACCGGGGCTGAACCTTGTTGACCGGCAAATAATCAGTGATCGTTTCGGCTTCGTCGGTACCGCTACGACAAGATGGGAACAGCACGTCGGCAGTCGTTTCGCACGCGAACCCAAGCAGGAGCACCGCGAGCGCCACGCACTTGCCGAGCGGCAAGGTTATGGTTCCACAGGCAAGCCGCGACGCGAAAGCCAGAGGTCGATCAGCCAGCGCGAGATCGCGACCTTGCCCGGAATACTCGGCAGGTTATCGCCGTCAAACCACGCGGCATCGGCGATCTCATCTTCCTGTAGCACGATATCGCCGGATTCGTATTCCGCCAGGTAGCCGAGCATCAGCGAGTTGGGGAACGGCCAGGACTGGCTGCCCTGGTATTCAAGATTGTGAACGTTCACGCCGACTTCTTCCTTCACCTCGCGCCGGATCGTCTCTTCCACCGACTCACCCGGCTCGACGAATCCGGCCAGCGTACTGTACATCCCTTCCGGGAAGCGGTGGTTCCGGGCAAGCAGGACCTGGTTGTCACGATGTATCAGCACGATCATCGATGGCGACAACCGTGGATAAGCATGGATACCGCAGTCATCGCACACCATGGCGCGGTCGCGGTCATGCTCGCGGTTGCGGCCGCCGCAACGTCCACAAAACTGGTGAGTGCGATACCACTCGACAACCTGGACGGCTCGGCTTGCAAGACCGAACATCAGGTTGTCCGTGTGCCCGAACAAGCTCCGCAGGCCGCTCACCGGCACATCCTGCAACGCCTTTGCATCGACGGCGAAGCAGTGCCTGTCACCAATACGACCCATGTAGTGCGAGACGTGATCCAGTCCTGCGATCATCGCTGCGTCTGCTTCGGTGAACGGCAACCACTGCCCGTTCTGGTCGAATCGCTGCGCAATCTCGTTGCCGACAAACACAAAGTGCCAGGCCGACTCGACATCTTCGGGGGGCGATATCTCCGAGACGAAGCCGGGGTTGGCTTCCGGCCACACAAAAGCGCTCATAATCCGATTTCCAGTTGTTTCCAGACGCAGCCGTTCTCTGCGGCCACATCGAGTGCATCGAGTCGTGCGCGATGGGCTGCAACTTCTTCTTCAGTTGCACGAATCACCTTGAGGCGCGGACGACTCGCCGGCAAGCGCCTGATTGCGCCACCTGAACTGCCAGCCTCGCTTTGATCGTCACCGAGACTGAGGGTGACCTGTCCGCCTGTCATCAGCAGATAGACGTCTGCCAGTATCTCCGCGTCCAACAATGCGCCGTGAAGGTCCCGTTGGGAGTTGTCGACGTTGTAGCGCTTGCACAGCGCATCCAGGTTGTTCTTTTGTCCGGGATGTTTGTTACGAGCGATTTCCAGGCTATCGACAATGCGGCAGTGGTCGGTAATCACGCCGACGTCGCGCCCGAGCAACTTCATTTCCTGATTGAGGAACGCGACATCGAACCC
>JAGRIN010000491.1 GCA_020443245.1 Pseudomonadales bacterium | reverse complement strand
CGACCTCCAGCAAGCGTTCGGTGGCATCGTCGCGACGATTCAGGATGACATCCTCCACGCGCTCACGCAGCGCTTCCGGAATCTCCTCGTAGATGGCTAGTTGGCCGGCGTTGACAATGCCCATGCGCAGGCCGGCCTTGATTGCGTGATAGAGGAACACGCCGTGAATGGCTTCGCGCACCGTGTTGTTGCCACGGAATGAGAACGACACGTTGCTGATACCGCCGGAGGTGAGTGCGCCCGGCAGTTCCTTTTTGATATAGGCGCAGGCTTCGATGAAGTCCACCGCATAGTTGTTGTGTTCGTCGATGCCGGTCGCCACCGCAAACACGTTGGGGTCGAAGATGATGTCTTCGGGCGGGAAACCGACTTCGTTTACGAGGATGTCGTACGAACGTTTGCAGATGTCCTGCTTGCGTTGGAGCGTGTCCGCCTGGCCGGTTTCGTCAAAGGCCATGACCACGACGGCCGCGCCGTGCCGCAGGCAGATTTTCGCCTGCGTTTTGAACTCTTCCTCGCCTGCCTTGAGACTGATCGAGTTGACGATCGACTTGCCCTGCAGGCACTTGAGTCCCGCCTCGATGATCTCCCATTTGGAGGAGTCGACCATCACCGGCACCCGGCTGATGTCCGGTTCCGATGCGATGAGATTCAGGAAGCGAACCATCGCGGCCTTGGAGTCGAGCATGCCCTCGTCCATGTTGACGTCGATGACCTGCGCCCCGTTATTGACCTGTTGGAGCGCCACGTTCAGCGCTTCTTCATAGTTCTCCTCGCGGATGAGGCGTGCGAACTTTGCTGAGCCGGTCACGTTCGTTCGCTCGCCGATGTTCACAAACAACGAGTCCTCATCGATATTGAAGGGTTCGAGGCCCGACAGGCGGCAGACTCTCTTTGCTTCGGGAATCGCGCGTGGCGTATAGGCCTTGACGAGTTCGGTGAACTCGCGGATATGTTCCGGCGTTGTACCGCAGCAGCCACCGATAATGTTCACGAGCGAATTGTCGAGATAGTCCTTCATCGCCTCGACCATTTGTGCCACGGTCTCGTCGTATTCCCCAAATTCGTTGGGCAAGCCACGGTTTGGGTAGGAACTGACATAGCAGTCCGCAATACGTGAGATGTCCTCCATGTAGGGGCGCAGTTCGGAAGCACCGAGCGCGCAGTTGAACCCGACCGAGAGCGGCTTTGCGTGGCGAATCGACGCCCAGAAGGCCTCGACGGTCTGCCCTGAAAGCAGTCGACCGCTGGCGTCGGTAATCGTGCCGGAGATCATGATCGGCAGTTCCTTGCCGGTTTCCTCGAACACAGACAATGCGGCGTAGATCGCGGCCTTCGAGTTCAGTACGTCGAAGATCGTCTCGATCAGGATGATGTCGGCGCCACCTTCCATCAATCCGCGGACGCTGTCGCTGTAGTCGTCGACGAGTTCATCGAACGTAATGGAGCGATACCCGGGATCGTTGACGTCCGGGGAGAGGCTGGCAGCGCGAGTCGTCGGGCCGATCGCGCCGGCGACAAAACGAGGCTTCGAGTTGTCTTCGGCCATGACTTCGTCGACGGCTGCCCTGGCAACGCGTGCCGCCTCGCGATTGATCTCGCGCGAGAATGCCTCGGTGCCGTAGTCCGCCTGGGAAACGCGGTTGGCCGTGAACGTGTTGGTCTCGATGATGTCTGAACCGGCACGCAGGTACTTGAGATGAATGTCCTTGAGCGCCTGTGGCTGGGTCAGCGCAAGAAGCTCGTTGTTACCCTTCAGGTCACTGGGGTGATCGGCGAAGCGGTCGCCGCGATAGTCTTCCTCGGTGAGGCCAAGGCC
>JAGRIN010000490.1 GCA_020443245.1 Pseudomonadales bacterium | reverse complement strand
GCTCATCTTTGTCGTGATGTTTTTCGGGCTCGGCATCGACTTCGCGGTGCACTTTGTGCTGAAAGCGATGGAAGAGGACGAAGGGGGGACCGTCGGCGCCGTCAGGGATATCGGGCCCGCCCTCATGCTGTGTATGCTGACGTCGATCATCGCGTTTCTCTCCTTCACGCCGACGGCCTACGTCGGGCTGGCCGAACTCGGCGTAATCTCCGCGGAAGGCATGACCATCGCGTTTCTCCTGACGATCACGCTCATTCCTGCGATGTTCCAGGTCTTCGGCGCGCCGCCGCTACGACACGAGCCCGCACGCCATTGGCATCTCGAGCTTCCTCCCTTACCCGTATTGGGCGTCGCGGGGCTATTGACCATTGGCGCTGTCTATATGGCGCGAAACGCCTCGTTCGATTACAGCGTACTGGCGATGCGGGACAATACGACCGAGGGCATGTCGACGCTCATTGACCTGCAGCGCGACGCACAGACCACCGACTACAGCATTTACGTGATCGCACATGATGAGAGCGAGGCGAAGGAATTAAAGCGTGCGCTTTCTCGCTTGCCGGAAGTCGGCAGCGTCAATGTGCCTTCAGACTATATTCCCGGCGACCAGTTGGAGAAGTCTGCGCTCATGTCATCGGCGCTCGATCTTTACGGCGAGATCGAGGAGGTTGCGCCGGGTGATTCGCGGGACAACCTTGATGCCGCGATTGCGTACCTCGTGGATTCCGCTAATGACATCTCCTCTGACGACAAGGCCGTCTACAACCATGTGGTCCAGGTAGCCCGCGCATTCCAGAAAGACCCGGCCGCCCTGGCGCGTGCTGACGCTGCCCTTGGGGCATCGTTGCGGGGAGAGTTGGCCCGCATTCGCACGCTGCTTTCCGCTGCCCCGTTCACGTTCGATGATGCACCGCAGGGCCTGCGTTCTCGTCTCGAGACCGACAAGGGCGAACTGTTAATGACCGTCCAGCCCTCGTCGCTGCTCACCAGTCGCGCGGCGACCGAGCAGTTCATCAAAGCCGTCAGCGCGGTGGCGCCGAATATCGCGGGTCGAAGCGTTGTGGAATGGGGTGTGGGCGAGGTCGTCGTACAGTCTTTCATCTTTGCGGGCACGGCCACGTTTATCATCATCTTCGTGTTACTGGTCGCGTATTTTCGCAGCCTGCGTTTGCCCGTAATGGTGCTCACGCCCATCGCACTCGCGGCCTTGTTTACGTTGGCGCCTTGCCAGGTGACGAGCCTGTCACTCAACATGGCGAATGTACTGGTCGTTCCGCTCATCATCGGTCTCGGCGTCGATGCCGGTATTCACGTCGTCCACCGGTTCGTGAATGCAGGAAGCGTGGACGGCATTTATCGCTCAAGTACATCGCGTGCAGTGGTGATCAGTGCGCTGACCACGATCGGGACGTTCTTCTCGCTGTCGTTCAGTCCTCACAAAGGTGCGGCGTCGGTGGGATTGCTCCTGACCATCGCGATCAGCCTGATGCTGGTTTGCACTTTCGTCGTGTTGCCCGCGCTGCTTTCGACATTTGCAGCAAAACCCGGGAGGAAACGTTGACCGATCGATCCGTCAATCTTCGTTGGGGACACGTCAATATCAATGTGTCCGACCTCGACCGCGCAATCGAGTTCTATGGTTGGTTCGGCTTCGATGTGTTCCTGCCCGGCATCCCGTACCTTGGCCTCGAGCTCGACACAGCACGTCTGCTTCCGAACGATGCGGCCGATGTTCTCGGGGTTCCGAGGGGAACCGAGGGTCGTGCGTGCATTCTCTCGATGGGCGATACGTTTCCAAAGCTGGACCTGACATGGTTTGCCCTGGATCAAACGGG
>JAGRIN010000489.1 GCA_020443245.1 Pseudomonadales bacterium | reverse complement strand
AGACTCGAGGGACGCGCAAAGCTGATCGAATTGATCGACAGCGAGGAGCAGGCCAACACCGGACGTGACACGCGTTACTATCTCCTGCTCGGCCCCGACGACAGACGCGAGGCCGGCCAACTGCTGGACTGGCCATCCGGCATCGAACCGGACAGGCATGTTCGCAACGTCTGGTTTGAAGACGATGTCCTGCCTCATGCCGGCCCCGACATCGACGGCTACTGGCCGACGATCGCAACCCGGCTCGACGATGGATCCCGCCTTCTGATCTCACAGTCGGTCAAGCAAACAGAGGACTTGCAGGAGTTCATCCTGGCCATCATGTTGGTGATTTTCATCGCAACGCTGACTTCCGCGATCGTGATGGGCTGGTTTCTCAACCGTTCGCTGCTTGCCAGAATCGACAAGATCAACGAAACCGCACAGGCTGTCCGGCAGGGCGACCTGGGCAAAAGGGTCGCGCTGGGCCCAACGGATGATGAGTTCGACGAACTCGGGCGGCATCTCAACCGCATGCTGGATCGAATCGAACAGTTGCTGACCGGCCTGCGCCAGGTAACGGACAATGTTGCGCACGACCTTCGCAAGCCGCTCACGCGCATCAAGGGTCGCCTCGAAGTAACCCTGCTTGAAGCCCGCAGCACCGACGATTATCGACAGGTTATCCACGAGTCGATCGATGATGCAGACGGTCTGCTCAAGACGTTCAACGCACTGCTCGAGATCGCACAGGCTGAATCGGGCAGCTTTCGCGGCGAGTGGACCCGTTGCGACATCACTGACTTGTTGGAGAATCTGGCGGACCTCTACCAACCCGAGGCGGACGCCCAATCACGAAACTTTCAAGCAAGCATTGCGCCGGGACTTTCAATGCAGGGCAACAGACACCTGCTCGCACAGGCGATCGCAAACCTGCTCGACAACGCCTTCAAATACACGCCCACGGGCAAGGCCATCCGTCTTGAAGCGTTCATGGAGGGCAACGAACTGATCATCAAAGTCGAGGACAGCGGTCAGGGGATCCCCGCAGCCGACCGGGCCCGCGTGCTTGACCGGTTTGTTCGTCTCGAAATGGAGCGCAGCACACCAGGGAACGGGTTGGGCCTGGCACTCGTACGGGCCGTGGCGGACCTGCACCACGGGCATCTCGAACTTGGCGACAACAATCCCGGCCTCGCCGTCACAATGCGCTTCCCGGCACCGCCAGTCGACATTGCTACAGGATGATGCCCTTTTCCCGCAGGGCCTGCTGCGTCGCCTCATCGATACCAAGCTCTGCGAAGATCTCCGCATTGTGTTCACCGTGCCTTGGCGCACCGCTGCGAATCTCTGGCCTGGTCTTGCTGAATCGCGCCGCCGGGCGCGTCTGGCGCAACTTGCCGGCAACCGGATGATCGACCTCGACGATCAGTTCACTCGCCACCACCTGCGGGTGGTGGATCATGTCCTTGCGCTTCAACACCGGCGCGCAAGGGACACCGGCATCTTCCAGCACCTGTAGCCACTCTTCGGCAGGTCGCGTCTTGAGCGCTTCCTGGGTCATATTGAGACGCTCGTTGGCGTTGGTGTCGCGTAGTGCAGGGGTTTTGAAGCGTTCATCCTCTTTCCACTCGGAATGTCCGACGGCATCGCAAAGCGCCTGCCACTGCTTGTTGGTCATCGCCGATACGCTGATGTAATCGGTCTGCGTCTCGTAAATCAGGTCAATAAAGGTGGCAGCACGCTGTACGCTCACTTCGCGGCCAACGAAAGTCTGGCCACCCATATCCGACGCCCACAGGAAGGACACCACCGCATCCAGCATTGAGACCCTGACATGCTGGCCCTCGCCGGTTCTTTCGCGCGCGACCAGTGCTGC
>JAGRIN010000047.1 GCA_020443245.1 Pseudomonadales bacterium | reverse complement strand
GTCTTCGAGTTTGTGGAAATGTTGCACGTGCGCACGTGAACTCGCATCGAAGCGGTCGAGCAGCTCGTGCGCCAGGCTCACGTCCCCTTTGCGCAGCAACTTGCCGATGTACTGGATCTGGCGTTTGCGCGCGTTGCCCTTGGTAATCCGTCGGCATTCGTTGATTGCGTTGATCAACTCCACGTCACCCAGCTTTTCGATCTGGTCGGCTGGCAGGTCCAGGAGCCGTTCGCCCAGGTCCCGGATTGCATGCATCTCGCGTTTGACCTGCGACTTGCTGGGGCGGTCATCGAAATCTTCGTAGTCGTCTTCGTCAGGCATAGAACAGGGTCGCGAGTCCGAGAAATGACATGAAACCGACGACGTCGGTAACGGTTGTGAGTACGACAGTACCGGCAATCGCCGGGTCGATATTGATTGAGCGCAGGATCGACGGCAAGAGGGAGCCGGCCAGTGCAGCAGTAATCATGTTGATCACCAGTGCGGTTGCGATAATCGCACCCAGCAGCACGTCGTGGAAAACGAATCCCGCTGCCGCTGCAACGATGAGTGCCCAGAAGATGCCGTTCAGCGCACCTACTGCCAGTTCACGGGTCAGCAGCCATCGTTGGTTGCCGACTTCAAGGTCGCCCATCGCCATGGCCCTGATGACCAGCGTCAGGGTCTGGCTTCCGGCGACGCCGCCCATGCTCGCGACAATCGGCATCAGGATGGCGAGCGCCACGACTTTGGCGATCGTGTCCTCGAATATGTTGATGACCGAAGAGGCGATGAATGCGGTAATGAGGTTGGCGCCCAGCCAGAAAGCACGACTGCGTGCGGTCTTCAGGATAGGTGCGAACGTATCCTCGTCGTCAGCGAGACCCGCCATGCCGAGAAGGGAGTGGTCCGCTTCGTCGATAATGACGTCGACGACATCGTCGATGGTGATTCGGCCGACCAGCCTGCCGCTCTCGTCGACAACGGGCGCTGACACAAGATCGTAGCGCTCGAAGATCGCGGCGACTTCGGACTCCGGCATACTGACCGGAATCGGCTCGACGTCGGTAATCATCATCTCCCGTACCGTCAGCGAAGGGTCGGTAACGAGAAGTTTGGTCAGCGGCAGCATGCCCAGGTATTCGTTCGATGCGCTGACGACATAGATACAGTCGGTGCCGGCGGGAAGTTCTGCATGTCGGCGCAGGTAACGCAGGACCACATCGAGGGTGACGCGTGGACGAACGCTGATAGTGTCCGTGTCCATGAGGCCACCGGCGGCGTCCTCAGGATAGGAGAGCAGGCTCTCGACGCGCGAGCGGTCATTGGCGTCCATCGACTGCAGGATCTGCTGGGTCATGGTGTCCGGCAGGTGCTGCAGGATGTCGATCATGTCGTCGTCGGCGACATTGTCGAGGACGCTGGCGATTTCCTCAGCGGATTTTCCGGTGAGCAGGTCGGCAATGATTTCCTCATCGACCTGCTGGAGAATCTCGCTTTGTTGCTCGTCGGTCAGCAGGCTCCAGATGATTGCGCGCTCTTTCGGCGGCGAGGATCGAAGCAGCGCAGCAATGTCAGCCGGCCGAAACGCTTCCATGAGGTTGCGGATCTGGTTGTAGGTACCCGCTTGCAGCAGTTCCGCGATCTTCTGGCGTGGTGATCGGATGTCTTCGGCCGGTTCGGACATCGCCTATTCCCCTTCGCCGAACTTGTCTTCGATCAGCCCCAGTATCGCGTCCATTGCCTCGCGTTCGTCGTCACCTTCCACGATGATTTCCACCTGCGTGCCGATCCCGGCCTGGAGCATGAGCACTGACATGATGCTCTTGCCATTGGCCTTGTGGTGTTCGCTGGTTATCTCGACGCGCGCGCCATAGTTCTGCGCCACCTGCACGAGTTTGCCGGCCGCACGCGCATGCAGTCCCAGCTTGTTGACGATGGTGGCAGTCCTCGCGATCACGTGTCTGCCTGGCCGTAGTCCAGGTTTTCCTGCCTGATGCCGAGATTACCCAGTTCGCGATGACGGATCTGGACGTTTTTCCATCTTGCGGCGAATGTATGAAACAGCCGGTTGGCCAGGTAGACGGATCGATGCTGCCCGCCTGTACAGCCGATCGCGACGGTCATGTAGCTGCGATTGTTTGCCTCGAACCGCGGTAGCCAGGTGTCGAGAAACGAGGAAATGGAGTCGTACATTTCCGCGACGTCGGCGTGCTGCTCGAGAAACTCTGCAACGGGTCGATCGAGGCCCGTCAGGTTGCGCAGTGTCGCGATCCAGTGCGGATTGGGCAGGGAGCGCACGTCGAACACGAGGTCGGCATCGACGGGGACGCCGCTTTTGTAGGCAAAGGATTCGAACAAGAGGGCGAATTCGTGCGTTCGGCCGGCTACGCGCGAGCGAATGACATCGCGCAGGTCGTGGATCGTGAGTGACGTCGTGTCGATCGTCAGGTCAGCCATGCCGGAGATAGGATCGAGCAGCGAGGTTTCGAGCTCCAGCGCTTCCTTCAGGTTGCGTTCGTGGTTGGACAGGGGATGCTTGCGCCGGGTCTCGCTGAATCGCTTGACGAGGGCAGGGCTCGATGAGTCCAGGTAGACGATTTGCAGGCTGACCTGGCTGCCGCGCACCTCGGTCACGATGTCAGGGAATGTCGCGAGATCGGCGGCGATATTGCGGGCATCGATGCTGACGGCGACGCGGTCGTTGACCTGCCCCTCACCAAGGCGCCTGATGAGCGGAGGCAGCAGGCTCGCCGGCAGGTTGTCGATGCAGTAGTACCCCATGTCTTCGAGGACATGGAGAGCGGTGCTCTTTCCTGAGCCTGATCGACCACTGACAATAACGAGTGAGATCATCTTCGCCTCTGCTGGCAAGCGCAGGGCGATTATGCCCCGCTATTTTCGTTCTCGTCGGCGACAGCCGCTTCGTAAAGGGACCGGTCGTCGGACGCGCTCATGAGCCGCTTCCGGTAGGGCTCTGACTCGAACTTTCGTGCCAGCATCGCGAGTGCCTGCAAGTGCTCGTCCACCTCTTCGGTCGGAACCAGCAGGACGAACAGGACGCTGACGGGTTCGTCGTCGAATGCGTCGAAATCGACAGGAGAGGCCAGTTTGAAAAGGCTGCCGACGATGCCACTGCATGCCGCAACACGACAGTGCGGTATTGCAATCGCATGGCCGATGGCGGTTGTGCCCAGCTTCTCCCTGTTCATCAACTGCTCGTAGATGTCGCCGGCAGCGAGGTCCTGAACGTCCGCGGCAATAAGCCCCGCGGCTTCTTCGATTGCGCGCTTCTTGCTGGCGGCCTGGAGCCCGTAATGCGTACGCTCCGGCGTAAGAATCGAATGGATGTTCACAAAGCTGTGGTGCGCGACAACTACGACGCCTGCATTATAGCAATGCAGGCGGTGCCGCGAGAACCCGGCGTTTGCCGGGATTGATCAGACGGGACGGTGTTTGCGGCTCTTGATCTTCTCTTTCTGCTTGATCAGTTGCCGGTCGAGTTTGTCAGCGAGCATATCGATCGCCGCATACAGGTCATCCGATTCCGCATCGGCATACAGTTCGCCGCCGGCGAGCCGGACAGTCGACTCCGCTTTTTGTCTCTGCTTCTCAACACTGAGGATCACGTCGAGATGGTTGATTCTGTCCGAGTGCCGTTCCAGCTTGTCGAGCTTGGATTCGACGTACGTCCGAAGGGCATCCGTTACATCGACATGATGACCACTCACGTTGATCTGCATAGTACAACTCCTTATTTTCTCAGTGCCGACAAACCCAATATATCACTTTCATTTACGCCGAGAAGTGGTGGGCAGCCAATATTTTGACCTCGGTCAACTCGGAATGTTCTTGGCAGAAAAACGAATGAAATCAGTTTGTTGAAGCGCTCAGACGAGCTGTTTGCGCTCGTTCGACGGTGGGATGAGCAAAGACTCCCTGTACTTTGCGATCGTACGACGGGCAACCTTGATGTTCTGTTCGGCAAGCAGGCTGGCTATCTTGCTGTCGGACAAGGGCTTGCGCGGATTCTCGTCAGAAACGAGTTGCTTGATGAGCGCGCGGATGGCGGTGGACGAAACCTCGCCACCGGTGTGGGTGCTGACGTGACTTGAGAAGAAATACTTGAGTTCGAATACGCCGGCGGGCGTATGCATGTACTTTTGGGTCGTCACACGGGAAATGGTCGATTCGTGCAGTTCGACCTCCTTGGCGATGTCGTGCAGGACCAGGGGCTTCATCGCCTGCTCACCATACTCGAAGAATCCGCGCTGGAACTCGACGATCTTGGTGGCCACCTTGAGCAAGGTGTCATTTCGCTGCTGAAGGCTCTTGATGAACCAGCGGGCTTCCTGCAGGTGATTTTTCAGGTAGGTGTTGTCCGACGAGTTGTCGGCGCGCTTGACCAGCGACGCGTACTCCGGGTTGACGCGAATGCGTGGTGCGGACCGGGGATTCAGCTCGACCACCCAACGGTCGTTCTGTTTCGAGACGATGACATCCGGCTCGATGTACTCGGTGCTGTCGGGACCGAACTCGGCACCCGGTCGCGGGTTGAGCGACTGGATGAGGCCGATGACGTCCTTGAGTTCGTGTTCCTTGAGGCGCGTCTTGCGCAGAAGTTGGGCGTAATCGCGATTGGCGAGGCACGCCAGGTGCTTGGCAACCACTTCGATCGCCTGGTCGCGCCAGGGTGTCCCGGTCGGTAACTGGCGAAGTTGGATGAGCATGCACTCTTTCAGGTCGCGGGCCGCGACGCCGACCGGATCAAGGTGCTGGATCAAGTGGAGTACGGCCTCGATCTCGTCCAGTTCAATCTCGAACTCTTCCGGCAGGCTTTGCTGGATCTCCTCGAGGGTGAGGGTCAGCACACCGTCCTGGTCCAGTCCGTCGATAATGGTGAGCGCGATCAGCTCGTCCGACTGCGACAGGCTGAGGAGGTTGAGTTGTTCTTCAAGGTGAGACTGCAGCGAAGGGGCGGCTGAATTGCGCGTGTCGAGGTAGTTCTCGTCGTCGTCCGCCTCGTTGTAGGTGCCGGGTAACGGCGCGTCGTCCCAGACGTCTTCCCAAACGCTGTCGACCGGCAGCTCCTCGCCGATACTGTCCGAGGAAAGCTGGTCATGGGTATCGAGTTCAACCTCACCGTCGATTTCGGGATTGGAAGGCGGCGGGAGGTCGTCGTCGAAGTCAGCGCCATCGGCGTCGTCGCCGGTATAGTCGGACGCATCGGCTTCGGCAGTTTCAGCCGCGCCGGAGTCGTCCCCGGCGGAATCGTTATCGACTTCGGGTGGGTCGAGGGAGGTCGACTCTTCGACGTTGTCGTCGTCAGGCCCGACCTCTTCGAGCATCAGGTTCGAATCGAGCGCGTCCTGGATCTCCTGTTCGAGGTCGACGGTCGAGAGTTGCAGTAACCGGATAGCTTGCTGCAGCTGCGGTGTCATCCGAAGCTGCTGTCCGAGTTTTAGAGCAAGGGCCGGTTTGATTGCCATTCGGTAATCATACTCACGCCTCGGGCCGAATTGAACCACGGCCGGATGTGAGGGTTACATGCGGAAGTCGTCACCAAGGTAGACCCGTTTAACCTGGTCGTTGGCCAGGATATCGGCGGTCGACCCTTCCGCGATGATGCGACCCTCGCTCACAATGTAGGCGCGCTCACAGATATCCAGCGTGTCCCGGACATTGTGGTCGGTAATGAGCACCCCGATGCCGCGAGCGGTCAGCTGCGTGATGATGGCCTTGATGTCATGAACCGAGATCGGGTCGACGCCTGCGAAGGGCTCGTCCAGGAGCATGAAAGACGGTTCAGTTGCGAGGGCGCGGGCGATTTCGACCCGGCGCCGTTCGCCGCCGGACAGGGACATGCCGGTATTGCTTCGAATGTGCGTGATATGGAACTCCGCCAGTAACTCTTCGAGCTTGGCGAGCCTCTCTTTTCTCGTCAGGTCCCTGCGCGTCTCGAGAATGGCGAGGATATTGTCGGCAACGCTGAGCTTGCGGAACACAGACGGTTCCTGCGGCAGGTAGCCAATACCGGCCCGGGCGCGTTCGTGCATCGGACGCCCGGTCAGGTCGAGCTCATCGAACAGCACGCGGCCCGCGTCGCCCCGGATCGAACCGACGATCATATAGAAGCAGGTTGTTTTGCCTGCCCCGTTCGGTCCGAGCAGCCCGACGACCTGCCCGCTCCGGATGGACAAGGTCACATCGACGACGACCTGGTGCCCGCGGTAAGACTTTGCAAGGTGCTGGGCACGAAGGATGTGTTCTGTCACGCGCTACTTCTTCTTGGGGACGAACGTCGAGGTAACACGCTTCGTGCCATCGCTCTCGGCATTGACCACGCCGCGGGCGACATCATAGTTGATCGTATCACCGGCGAATGCGCGGTCACTGGGCTGGCTGAGCGAGGCCTGGCCGATGAGCTGGAGCAGTTCCTTCTCGACGACGTAGACGATGCGGGCTGCCTTGGCAGTGACCATCTCGCTGCCGTCCGGGAGCTGCTGGTAGGTCGCGAGGCGCTTGTCCGGCGCATCGCTGCTCGCAATGATCCGTGTCACCGCTTTCTCCTTCGAGCGGATCTCCACCTCGTCCGCGATGATATGGAGCGTGCCCTGCGCCACCGTGACGTTGCCGCGGTAAGTGGCGACGCCGTTGGTGTCGTCGATCTCGGCGAAGTCTGCCTGGATCTCGATCGGCTTCTCGCGGTCGGACTCGAGCGCGAAAGCGGGCGCTGCGAGGGGCAGGCAGAGCAGCAGTATGATCAGTGTTTTCATCAATGCATTCTATCTTGCGGTCGTTTCGCCGTCAGCTTCGGAGCCCTGTTTGGGTGCGAGGACTGTTCGCACCCGCTCGCCGCCGCCCGAGAAGAACTCGAACTTTCCCTCGTCAAGGTAGGCTTTCATGCCGCCCGCGGATTCCGTCCTGCCGCTCGCGTTGTCGATAACGACCCTTGTGTTCGTTTCGGCATAGTTGCGATCGGGGTACACCGTCAGGTTGTCGGTCTGGATATTGACGAAATCCCCCTCTGCCTTCTCTCGGGTTGCCAGCACCTGGTCCCATAATTCGACGATCTCCTCACGTAGCTGGACCTTGGGCAGCAGGCGCCCGTTGGAGGCAATGATGTCCCACGGTGCCTGTCTGCCGGCTGAATAAAGGTGGAGATTCGGCACCTTGAGCGTTGTGACGTCCGTCAGCGGGAAGTGCGTCATACGGGTCGCGTTGATCCGATGCCTGATGCCGCCGGACTTGTCGAATTGCGTGACCTCGGCATTCACCATGTAAATGTCGGGGTCATTGCGTGCCTGTACGCCAGGCTCTTCATCCGGTTCGCTGACGTCCATAAGCAGGCTCGTCGCAAAGCCGACGGCGACGATAAGGATCAGCAGGATAACGGTGCGGTTGGTAATCACGCCCCTAGTTTACACCGCGCGTGGGATTTACTCAGTGGTGGACGCTGGTCCGGTAAAGCATAAACAGGTAGGCCGCCCAGGCCAGGATCAGGGTGGCGCCCTCAATGCGTGTGATCTTGCCGCGACCCAGGAAGGAGAAGGCGTAGGCGACGAGCAGCAGTGTCATGCCGAGCATCGTGCCGTAATCCCGCCACAGCAGTTCCGGCGTGAACTGGGTAGGAGACAGCATGCAGGGAATGGCGAGAACGGCCAGGATGTTGAAGATGTTCGAACCGATGATATTGCCGATGGCGAGGTCGGTCTGGTTCTTCAGTGCGCTGGTGACCGATACGACCAGCTCCGGCAGGCTGGTCCCGACGGCAACAACCGTGAGCCCGATAACCAGTTCGCTGACGCCCATGGTCTTTGCGATCTCGGTCACCGCCCAGACCAGCAGCTCGGCAGACATGAGCAGGAACAGAAGGCTGAGCAGCAGCATGACCAGCGAGCGCGGCGTGGTCATCGGCGGCACTTCCTCGATCTCGGCGAGTTCTTCGATGACCGGATCGTCCTTGTTGCCATAGTGCTCGGCAGCGATACGCCACAGGAATACAACCAGTCCCGCGAGCAGGAGCAGGCCGTCCCACATGCCGAGCTTGTAGTCGATCAGCGCGGCCCCTGCACACAGCGTGACAAAAATCAGGATCGGCATGTCGCGCTTCAGTATCTCGGGGCGAAAAGGAAGGGGCACGAGCACCGCGGTAATGCCAAGCACCATGCCGATGTTGGCAATGTTCGAGCCGATCGCGTTGCCGACGGCGAGTTCTGATTCGCCGCGCAGTGAGGCTGCGGCCGAGACGAAGATTTCCGGTGCCGAGGTGCCGAGGGCGACGACAGTCAGCCCGATGATCATCGGCGAGATTTTGAGATTTGTGGCAGTAGCGACCGACCCGATTACGAAGTAGTCCGCGCTTTTGAATAGAACCAAAAATCCCAGCAGCAGCGCGGCGCTATATAGAAGCATACCCTCGTTGGTCGTCAGTTGTGCACGTGTCAAAGGCGCACCATTAAAGGTGGATTTCTGCGCGTTTGCAAGGCGAATTTGGTAAGCTTCCGCGCTTCGTCTACCGGTGCTGGTCAGCGCCGGAATTGGGTGTTAGCGTTTGAGTTCGATGGAAAACCACATCATCAAGATTGAAGATGTCACGTTCAGTCGTGGCCAACGCAGGATCTTCGACGGCGTCTCCATCGATATCCCTGAAGGCAAGATCGTCGGCATTATGGGCCCGAGCGGTACCGGCAAGACGACACTCCTTCGCCTGATTGGCGGCCAACTGAAACCAGACGGCGGCAACGTATTCGTCGATGGGCACGAGATACCCGCGCTATCGCGTGAAGAGCTGTTCGAGGTCAGGAAGTCCATGGGCATGCTGTTCCAAAGCGGCGCCCTGTTCACGGACCTTACGGTCTACGACAACGTCGCCTTCCCGATTCGAATCCATACCCGATTGCCGGAAGAGATGATCCGCGACCTGGTCCTGATCAAGTTGCAGTCGGTCGGCCTGCGCGGGGCGGCGCAGCTTTATCCTTCGGAGCTGTCCGGCGGCATGACCCGGCGGGTCGCTCTCGCGCGCGCCATCGCACTCGATCCTCGTATCATCATGTACGACGAACCGTTCGCCGGCCTCGACCCGATTGCGATGGGCGTGATCGTGGAACTCATCAAGACCCACAACCGCGTTTACGGCACAACCAGCATTATCGTTTCGCACGACATCGGCGAGACCGCGAGTATCGCGGACATCATCTTCATCATCTCTGACGGCAAGGTGATCGGCAGCGGCTCGCCCAAAGACTTGTTCGACGAGGTCTCATCGCCTCGCGTCCAGCAGTTCATCAAAGGCCTGCCTGACGGTCCGGTGCCGTTCCATTATCCCGCAGCGGACTACAAGGAAGAGTTGCTGGAGAGCACTGTCACCTCCTCAGGACGATTCTTCTAGTGGACCTGCTCTCTGCCCTCAGGCGTCTCGGCCGGGACAGTCTCGATGTGCTGTCCGTGTTCGGTCGCGCCAGCGTTATCTGGTGGGAAGCGATCTGGCGCCGTCCGCATTTTGCCAACCTGCCCCTTGTCATCAAACAAATCTACCAGCTTGGTGTGTTGTCGGTTGTCATCGTTGTGCTGTCGGGATTCTCAATAGGCGCGGTACTCGCACTGCAGGGTTATAACCAGCTTGTGAAGTATGGATCGGAGAGCGCGCTCGGCCTGGGGGTTGCCCTCGTGCTGGTGATGGAAATCGGTCCGGTCGTATCGGCACTCCTGTTTGCCGGTCGTGCAGGTTCGGCGGTCACAGCGGAGATCGGCCTCATGAAGGCGACGGAACAGCTATCGAGCATGGAGATGATCGGTGTCGATCCGCTTCAGCGCATCGTCGCTCCGCGGCTCTGGGCCGGCTTCATCTCCATGCCGATCCTCGCCATGATGTTCAGCGTGGTCGGCATCTGGGGCGCCTCGCTCGTGGGTGTCGACTGGCTCGGTGTCTATGAGGGCGCATTCTGGGCAACGATGCAGGACGGCGTCGATTTCAAGTCCCACGTACTGAAAGGCATCATCAAGTCCGTGGTCTTCGGTCTCGTGGTGACCTGGATTGCCGTGTTCCAGGGATATGACACGCAGCCGACCTCGGAAGGGATTGCGGCATCGACGACGCGAACGGTGGTCTACTCATCCGTGGCCGTACTGGTTCTCGACTTTTTCCTCACACTCGTCATGTTCAATTTCTAGTAAAATTCAGGATTCGAGGAATTTATGCAAATCAGAACGATCGAAATAGTCGTCGGCGCGTTTATGTTGGCCGGCCTGATTTCACTCGCGATCCTTGCCGTTCGTGTGAGCGGCTTCGCTGTGGGCGCCAACACCGATACGTATTCGGTCTACGCGAAGTTCGAGAACATCGGCGGCCTCGTGGTCCGGTCCAAGGTATCGGTTGCGGGTGTGTATGTGGGCCAGGTAGCGGAAATCACGCTTGACCCGAAAACGTTCCAGGCGAAGGTCAGGATGGACATCCAGTCGGAACACAACAACATTCCGAAAGACTCTACCGCGGCGATCCTGACCGAGGGCCTCCTCGGCGGCAAGTATATCGGGCTCACGATCGGCGCCGACGAGCAATCGCTCAAGGACGGCGATGAGATTATCGATACGCAATCGGCAATCGTGCTCGAAGATTTGATCGGCCAGTTCCTTATGAAACAGATCTAGGATTCATTCAATGCGTTATCTCTTCTCCCTGCTCCTGCTGCTCACCCTGAGCTTTACGGCGACGGCGAGCGATGTCCCGGATCCCTTTACCAGCGTCCAGAAGACGACGGACAGGTTGCTGGCCAAACTGGTAGAGGTGCAGCCGCTCTATGAGAAAGACCCCAAGGCGTTCTACAAGGAGATTCGCACGTCACTCGAGCCGTTTATCGACTTCGACGGTTTTGCGCGTGGCGTGATGGCGAAGTACTACCGGCTCGCAACTGAAGAACAGAAGCAGAAGTTTGCCGAGACCTTCCAGACGGAACTGATCCAGACCTACTCGAAGGCGCTGGTCGAGTTCGACAACCAGAAGATCGAGGTGCTCCCGCTCGAGGAGCCGCCCAAAGACGGACGCGCGACTGTCCAGGTCAACGTGTATGGCAAGGACGGCACCGTCTATCCGGTCGTTTATTCGCTGGTACTCGTAGAGGGCGAATGGAAGCTGCGTAATATTGTGATCAACGGCATCAACATCGGCCTGCAGTTCCGCTCCCAGTTCCAGAACTACATGCAGAAGTACCGAAACAACATCGATGATGTCATCGCCAATTGGAATGTCGATGTCTGAAGCTTCCGCCAGGCTCTCCGTCGGCGCTGGCGACACCATCACGGTGTCCGGCCTCCTGAGTGTCGATACCGTCGCGCGCTATCGCGACGAAGGCGTCGACCTCATGGATGACGTGCCGACGGTTGCCTTCGACCTGTCGGCATGCGAGGTGAAGGGGTCTGCCGCCATCGCCCTGCTCATCTCCTGGCAGCGTGCCGCGATCAGGCTCGGCAAGGACATCGAGTTTCGCAATGCGCCGGAGAACCTGCTCGCCATCGCCGAGGCCTGCGGCGTGGATCACATTATCCCGTTTGCTTCCTGATGCCCTGAACCGGCACGCCTCCGTGCTATCATTGCGCATTTTTCAAGGTGGCGGTCACGATGGACGAGACAGAAATCCGGTCGATCCTCGAAGGAGGGCTTGGCGCGGGCGAGATTCGCCTGCAAAGTGAGGGCAACAAGCTCATGCTGCTCATCGTTTCGCCGAAATTCGATGGTTTGTCGCGGGTGAAGCGACAACAGCTCGTTTATGGACTATTGAACGACAAGATCAGCAGCGGCGAGATTCACGCAGTCAGTATGCGTTGTCTCGCCCCAGGAGAAGCGGACGCCTGATATGGACAAACTGACAATCAAGGGCGGCGGTCCGCTCTCTGGTGAACTGAAAGCATCCGGCGCCAAGAACTCGGCCGTCGCCATCCTGGCGGCGTCCCTGCTCGCCGACAATCCCGTTACGCTCAGCAACGTGCCGCACCTGCGTGATGTGACGACGATGATCGAACTGCTCGGCTCGCTGGGCGTCGAGGTGGTCATCGACGAGAAGATGAACATCGAGATACACGCGAACACGATCCAGCGTTTCCGTGCACCCTACGACCTCGTCAAGACGATGCGCGCCTCGTTTCTGGTGTTGGGACCGATGCTTGCGCACTATGGACAGGCAGAAGTGTCATTGCCCGGCGGCTGTGCGATCGGCCCGCGGCCCGTCGACCAGCACCTCAAAGGCCTGGCGGCGCTCGGCGCGCAGATCGACATGGATGAGGGCTACGTCCGGGCAAAGGTCGACC
>JAGRIN010000488.1 GCA_020443245.1 Pseudomonadales bacterium | reverse complement strand
AGTCGTGTACCCAGACGGTCGATTGGCCATGCGGCTTGGCCTCGAAGGGCATTTCTCCGACGACGCGGAACCCCATATGCTCGAGCACCGGCAGAACGTCGGATAGCGGCAACGCCTGACCCGCATTCACCAACTTCAAACGAGCTTCGACAGGATCAGCTTCCAGCGGCTGATATAGGTAGATTCCGAGCTTACCCGACTCGAGGACCTCATCGATCTGGGTAACGTCGCGGACCGCTTCCTGGGCACTGAAGATCTCGCGATAGGCGGTCGGGAACGCATTTCCGTATCGCCGCAACTGGGACAGTCCGACACCTTCGCCCCTGCTCATGATCAATGCTTCGCGAAGATGGTCGCTCCAGGAGCGGCCCGCATCGACGAGCTTTGCCTCAACTTCCTCGGTATCGACCTCCGCAATGGCACCCGGCTGCGTCTTGACGATGAACTGTAGGCGCCCCAATGCGTCATCGGACATCTGCGTGTAGAACGCCGTAACAGGGCCGCCAAACGACTCTTCCAGGATCTTCTGGAACTTCATCCGCAAATCGGTCGTGTAACGATCGCGCGGCGCATAGACCAGGCAGGAAATGAATCGCTCAAACGGATCGCGCCGCACAAACAAGGCAATGCGCTGCCGCTCCTGCAGATGAAGAATACCCATCGCGATATCGTGAAGCTCTTCCGGGGTGATCTGGAACAGCTCGTCTCGCGGGTAGGTCTCCAAAATATGGTACAGGACCTTGATATCGTGGCTATTGCGGAGAAATCCGCTTTTCGCCACGACATTGCTGACCTTCTCGCGCAATACGGGGATGTCGCGCGGGCTCAGGCTATAGGCTCCGGACGTGAACAGACCGCAGAACAGGCGTTCGCCGACAACCGCGCCGGCAGCATCGAATACCTTGACGATTATGGCGTCCATATGGACGCGGCGATGCACATTGCTGACGCGATTGGTCTTGTTGATCAACAGCAACTTGGGTTGCTGCACGAACTGGCGAATATCGGGCGGAAGATTCTCATGGTCCTGCATGCCTTCGAAGACCACGAAATTCGGGTCCTTAAGGACCCCTAATCCGGTGTCACCCACGACTTCGACTCGCATGTCGTCGCCGGTACCGACAAACCGGTATTCTCGATATCCGAGGAAGGTGAAGTGGTTGTCGTTCACCCACTCTAGAAGGGCACGGGCCTCCGCCACTTCCTCCTTCGGCAGCGGCGGCGGGTTGGATTGCAGTTCCGCGATGAGCGTCCCAACCGTATCGCGCATCTGCTGCCATTCATCGACTGCTATGCGCACGTCGGACAGTACCTGCTGAATCAGGTTGAGAATTTCGGTCGTGGCCTCCGTGCCACCTTGTTCGTTGATCTGGACGTGCATCATGGATTCATGGATGCACCCAGGCTGGGCTTCTGTCCCCGGTTCGAGAATTTCGAGGGCATCTCCCGCGTCGCTGCGCCGGATATGCACGATCGGGTGGATGACCAGGTAGACCGTCAATTCGTGGCCATTCAGCGCCTGGGTCACCGAATCGATCAGGAACGGCATGTCGTCATTGACGATCTCGACGATCGTATGGTGCGAATGCCAGCCATGTTCCTCGAAACTCGGATTGAAGACACGGATCTTTTCGGCGCCCTGCTTTCGCTGGGTGGCGAAATTCCAGAAGCCCAACGCGAGACCATAGAGATTCTCGACGGTCTGGCCCTCGAAATCGTCCGGCGGCATATCCCTGAAGAGTTGCCGAACAAATGCCGCCGTCATCTCGGCACGGTTGCCTTTGAGCTTCTCGCCGACGCGCTCCACCACCTGCGCGACCAATTCCTGCTTGGTCTGCTGTGCCCGCCTCAACATCGTT
>JAGRIN010000487.1 GCA_020443245.1 Pseudomonadales bacterium | reverse complement strand
ACATCCGATCCGTACGCGTCAACGATGTCGCGCTTCATTACGACGACCGGCAAGGCGGATCAATTTACGACGTCACGATCCCGGACCTCGAGACAGGCGCCATACGCTTTGACGAACCGACGCACCTGCTTGCGGAAGTGCACATAGACGACAATGCAGGCATGACCTCGGACGTAAACGCCGAAGGAGACATCACCCTCGGCAAGGGATTCGGCAAGGTTGCGTTCTCAGGACTCAAACTGCGCCAGACAACCGAGCTGCCGGACATGTCGCCGATCAACGTACAGTTGACCCTCGACGGCACGTTCGACCTGAACAAGAGCGCGCTCGATACGTCACTTGCCGGCACTGTCAACAACAGCAGCCTGAAGGGCAAGCTGCAGGCCGACCTGGCGGACATCGTCAGCGCCAACTTCAACCTCGCGCTCGACAAGCTGAACGTGAACGACTACCTGGGCGACGACATGGCGGGCGAACCGGCGCCGGCCTCCTCGGCAGACGTTGGAGATGGTATGAAGAGCGCGCCGCCTGAAGACACCCAGGTGCTTCCGCTCGACCTGATGCGGTCGTTCAAGCTCGACGGCAAACTGACCGTCGACTCGATTACCTATGATTCGTGGCAGTTTTCCGACTTCAGCGCAAAGATCGTCAACGACACCAAAAAGCTTTCGGCTATCCTCGGCATGAAGGGGTATGACGGCGAGATGGCAATCGACTTCACCGGATCGTCAGAGGGCAGCGGCGCCGGCCTGACGCGCATGAACGTCAACGGTATCGACCTGACAAAGCTCCTCGGTTTCGAATCCGTTACCGGCAAGATCACCTTTGACTCGAACACGACGTTTACCGGCAACATGCTGAGTGACGTGCTGAAGACACTCGATGGCACCACGACGTTCGCGATCGACAACGGCACGCTCGACGTCACGCCGGTGAAGAAACTGGCCGCCGCGGTGGACGCACTGCGCGGTAAACAGTCTTCCGTTGCAAATTGGCCGGACAAGATGCCGTTCGACCACCTCGGCGGCCAACATCGGTTCATCAAAGGGGTTTCGGCCGACCAACAGTTCAACTTCAGCATGGAGCTGATGGAGGCAAAGGGCACCGGCGGCCTCGACTACTTCGGCAACCATCTCGCTTACGATATCGCAGTCAAACTCGCCGAGAATCCCACCGGCCAATTCCAGATATCGAAAGACCTCGCCAACATCGAATGGCCGATCCACTGTGAGGGCAGCCTCGACGACTCCCCTGCAGATCTTTGCCGCCCCGACAAGTCGGCACTCGAGAAGATGATCACCGGCGCTGCGAAAGAGAAGCTGAAAGAAAAGGTCCAGGAAAAAGTCGGCGACAAACTGAAGGACCTGTTCAAAGGCCTGCGGTAAGTGAGCGAAACATTCAGCGATCGCCTCCTTGCGTGGTTCGATCGCTACGGTCGCAAGGATCTTCCGTGGCAACAGGACATCTCGCCCTACCGCGTGTGGGTCTCCGAGATCATGCTGCAGCAGACCCAGGTCGCCACGGTCATGCCTTACTTCCAGCGTTTCATGGAGAGATTTCCGGCGGTGACCGACCTTGCGCACGCGGAGCAGGACGAGGTCATGCACTACTGGACCGGTCTCGGCTACTACGCACGTGCGCGCAACCTGCACAAGACGGCCCGGCAGCTCGTGCTGACGCACAACGGTGAGTTTCCCGACACGGTGGAAGAACTCATCGCCCTGCCCGGGATCGGCCAATCGACCGCAGGCGCCATCGTGTCGATTGCACAAAAAGGCCGCGCGCCAATCCTCGACGGCAACGTCAAGCGCGTGCTGGCGCGGTATTTCGGGATAGCAGGATGGCCCGGAGAACGTCACG
>JAGRIN010000486.1 GCA_020443245.1 Pseudomonadales bacterium | reverse complement strand
CTACGCGGCGCGGATATCTATCGCGTGATCGATGTTGAGCACGTGCCCGGCAAGGAACTGCGTGTGTTGCCTGAGGCGCCCCGCTTGCTGCCGGCGATTCGCAAAACGGCCGAGGAGATTGCGCGCGCGACGAGCACCGAACAGCTGGTCGACAGCTTGCTCGAAGCATTGGCGCATCATTTTGATATCACGCACAGCATGCTCCTCATGGCGGACGAGACCGGCTCGCGCCTGTTCGTCGTCGCGAGCCGGGGCTACAGCCATTCGGGTGTAGGCTCGGAGACGTTGACGGGCGTTGGCGTTATCGGGATCTCCGCACTGCAACAGGTCCCCATTCGCATTATGTTCGCCGCGAACGAGTATCGGTACGCCCATGCAGTCCGCGACCAGGCCATTCGTGATGGCGAGGCGGTCGATCTCGAGCGCGCCATTCCGATGCCGGGGCTGCCGGAACCTGCTTCGCAACTTGCGGTGCCGATCGTCGCGGATGATCGGTTGCGCGGCGTGCTCTACGTCGAGAGCGAGAAGGTTTGTCGCTTCAATTACGATACCGAAGACGCACTGGTTACGCTCTGCAACCATATGGGAACCGCGCTGGTTGCACTGCAGTCGCAATCTGCTCTCCATCCTGATGCGCCCGCGGCGGGACGCGGCGATCTCCCGGGGGCAGAGGGTGAGTCGGTCAAGGTGAAATATTTCAGCCAGGACCACAGCGTTTTCCTCGACAACGACTACCTCATCAAGGGCGTCGCCGGCGCAATCCTGTGGCGCCTGCTGACGTTGAACGCACAAGAAGGGCGTATCGAGTTCAGCAATCGGGAACTGCGACTCGACCCGGCGCTGCCGTTACCGGACATATCGGACAACCTCGATACAAGATTGCTGCTGCTTTCCCGTCGCTTGCGCGACAAAGACCATCACATCGCCATCGACCGGCACAGTCGCGGGAAGTTGCGCCTCGTCCTGCAGCGGCCGGTAGAACTTCTCGCCGCAGGTTGAGTCAGTTCGGGCCTGGCGTGACGGTCACGCTCGCCGGTGCGGCAGGACGCGCTGCACCCGAATGTTCGTAGGCGCCCATGTCGGGCGCGCTGCCATCAAACGCGAGGTGAACGCCTTGCCCGGCTTGCCAGGTCCTGGGTTCGGCGAGCGTCAGTTCGTTTGCGGCATAGTCGATGCTGATGATCCGTACCGGATGGGTGCTGCCGGCGAACTGGATAACGTCTCCGGATTCGCCGGGTATGCCATATCCATCGTAGAAGTAACTGGCATCGTCAACGGCTAGCAGCGTTCCATTGCCATCGTTCGTCGCACGAGTGAGAAAGGTGCCCGCGTCGATGGCAGCACTGCCGGCCGCGAGTCGAAGATCCAGCGCCGCTACGTCTACAAATCCCGGCGGGCTGGTTGCGAGCAGGTTGTTCGTCAGGATGACCGAAGCGGGATCTTCAATATCCGTCTGTTGGCTCGTGCCGTCGCAAGCGGTGTTCATGTAGAGCAGGTTGTTAACGGCACGATTGTCATAGAACTCGGAGGTCGGTCCCGACTGTCCGATGATCGCGTTACACGCGTTGTCGTAAAACGTGTTGTTGTATAGCCGATTGCCGTGAACATAGAGCGCCTCGTCGCTGTACTGCTGATAGTTGACGGCGCCTCCCTCGCAATGCGCAAAGAGGTTGTGGCGCACAACGGTATCCTGGGCGCCGTGTTGGATAGCGTTGTAACGATGGTTGCGGTCACTGCTTCGCGTCTTGATGAAGCGATTGTGCTCGAAGAGATTTCGCTTTGTCGCATTGAGCAGGTAAGGCGCGTCGCTCACGGCTTCGCAGTCAAAAATCTCGGTTGCCTTCTGGTCAGGATTCGAGAAGGTG
>JAGRIN010000485.1 GCA_020443245.1 Pseudomonadales bacterium | reverse complement strand
CACGGCCAGGCCGGAAATCTTGTGCTCGATGATGTGATGGGAGGCCTCGTAGATGGTCATATTCGCTTTGACCGTCGCGGGCTTTTGCAGCATGTACTTCCTGACTTCGACAGACTTCTTGCGCATTGCCAATCCTCCGCTGCGTCCGTGTGCAGGTGACCTGATTCCATGTTAATGACTTCCGGCGGCCAGTAGAAGCGCCGGCGGCCGGTAGAAGCGCCGGGGGTCAGTCGAGACGTTGCCATAGCGTGTCGAACGCGATCTTCTGGGCCAGCGCGATGGCCTCCGAGTTCAGGATCACCGCAGTCGGGTAGTCTCCCTTGACGAGGGAGATGAAGGCGCACTTCGGCGGGTAGATGGCCACGTAGCTGGCCGCGCCGTCGGATTCGGTGGATGGAATCCACTTTCTCTGGGCCAGTGGCGCGTCTTCGCCGCCCTCGCCGATGGCGATCACCCGGACGCTGATGCCACGCTGCACGCGCTGGCGTGTGAAGTGCGGGAACGGGCGGTAGAGATACTTGCGAATGAGTCTCGATGAGTAGACCCGGTACTGCTTTTCGCCCTGCTCGGCCACGGTCTGGAGGATGTCGCGCAGCACAAACTCGATCCCGTCATCGCCCTCGTAGTGGTGCACATTCGTGATTGCTGTCGAGGGCGAGAGAAGACGGAGGTCAGGCACGATCTCCCGTTCGAGAAGTGCTGCGGCCTGCTCGATCTCGTCCCGCTGGTTCTCGGCGAGTCGCAAGAGCAGTTCCGGGGGTTCGGCGCAGAAGTACTTGCGCTTGCCACGGGGAAAATAAGTGACGAGTGATTTCTCCCGCAAGCCCTTCAGTATTTCGTACGTGGTACCCCGGTTAATGCCCGCGGCATCCGCGATGTCCCGGATCGACGTCGGCCCCTGTTTCAGCAGGGCCAGGTAGACATCGGTCTCACGGTTTGAGAGCCCCAGCCGGGCAAGTGTTTCGTGAATGATCAATTTTAGTCAACTTTTTGATGACAAAGTCAATTGTTCTGATTGCGATGCTGATTATATTGGGTTCCAGCTAATCAGTATGTCAATTTGGAGGTGACAATGTGTGGAATCGTGGCGGTCAGCGGTGTGGGTGGGTCGACGGGCGCTTGTGTGGAGGGCCTGCGTCGTTTGCAGTACCGCGGTTATGACAGTTACGGGTTTGCCTGGGCGAGGCAAGGGTGCATCGATCGCCTGCGCAGCCTCGAAGCGCTGGACGACCTGGTCGAAATCCTGCCGGAAGCGCCCGCCGCGCTGGGCCACACACGCTGGGCGACACACGGCGGGGTCACGCTTGCCAACTGCCATCCACACCTGGCCGAAGGGGATCGCTTCGCGCTGGCACATAACGGGATTGTGGAGAACTACCAGGCCCTGCAACACGAAGCCGAAGGCGTCCCGGCAGACGAGTCGGACACCAGGGTCATTGTGCGACTGCTTGCAGCAGAACTCTCCCGCGGCACCGATCGCGGCACGGCGGTTCGTGCGGTGTGCGGGCGACTTCGCGGCCGGAACACGGTCGTTGTGCTGTTCGACGATGGTGAATTGTTCGGCTATCGGCACGGTTCGCCGCTGGTGCTGGGCGACGGCGGTGAGATGGTGTTTCTCGCATCCGATGCGCTCAGCTTCGCGCCCCGCACTCGTCGCTGCTTCCTCGTGCCGGACAAAGCGCTGGTCAGGATACGCGGCACCGGGATTGCGGTTAGCGGTGAAGGGAACAACGCGATCGCGCTTCGCTGGGAAGACGCCGGTTTCGAAGACGACGACTTCGGAAAAGACGGCCATCCACATTTCATGATCAAGGAAGTCATGGAACAGTGGAGGACGATTCCGCAGCAAGCGACCCTGACGCGCGACGCGCTCGACGGCTTGTGTTCGGC
>JAGRIN010000484.1 GCA_020443245.1 Pseudomonadales bacterium | reverse complement strand
CAGGATTACGCCCGGCCTGCTCGGCCGCTTCTTTCACCGCCTTGACGCACCGCGCGGTGGTCTCGTCGGTGAAGAAGGTGTGCAGGATCACTGCATCAAACGCTCGCCCGCCCAGTGCGAGCGAATTGGGCCCAAAGGCTGTGAACGAGAGCGGGATGTACTCATCGAACGCCGGGTCGAGCCGCAGCACCGGGTATTTCCCGCACGGCCCGTCATGCCCAACGATCGTCTCGCCCTTGAAGAGCCGCCGTGCAACGCCGGCAAAATCTTCAAGTTGCTTCGTCGTGATTCTCGGCAACCCGAATGCATCAAACACGACGTCAATGCCACGCCCCAGGCCAAGGCTGAAACGCCCGCCAGTGAGAAAATGCATCGTTGTGGCATAGGCCGCCGTGACGATGGGGTGCCGGGTGTTGTGGTTTGTCGCCGCCGTCGCGATACCGATTTTCTCCGACACCGCACCCACCGCGCCGGAGAGCGTCGCGGCTTCCTTGATGTTGAATCGCTCAGAGATGAAGAAGGCACCGATACCCATTCGTTCGGCGTCCTGCACTTCGCCAATCAAATCCCGGGGCGAGCGCGGTGCACCGGCCAGGGTATAAAAGCCGATCTCATTCATCATGTCTGTCATGGCCTGCACTGGTATCTATGGAGTCTGATCACTATGCTAACCGAGCTACTGACTTCAATGCATCGATATGACTCCGACGATCATCAGCAACCCCGACAACATCACGACCGAATGGCTTACCAGCGTCCTGCGATACGCGGGTCAGGAAGCTCGCGTGACCGATTTCGATGCCGTCAGCATCGGCACCGGCCAGGTTGGCGAGAACGTTAGATTCACGCTGCAGGGCGACAACGTGCCTGAATCGATCGTCGGCAAATTCCCTTCACGAGACCCGCAAAGCAAACAGACCGGCATCGACCAGGGGAATTACCTGCGCGAGGTGTTCTTCTATAAAGAGATCCAGTCGACTGTCGACATCCAGACCCCGAACGTCTTCTTCACGGACGCAGACGACGAGACCCACGACTTCGTCATCATGATGGAAGATCTCGCGCCGGGTGTGCAGGGCGACCAACTCGCCGGTTGCAGTGTCGACGACGCCGCGCTCGCGCTGGAGGAACTCGCGAAGCTCCAGGGACCTCGCTGGGGCGACCCGACACTGCAGAAGTATCCGCTGCTGGTCGGTACCTCACAGAACCCGGAAATGTTGCAGGCGTTCTACAAGATGCTGGAGCCTGGCTTCATCGAGCGATACGAAAGCAGGCTCACTGGTGAATACCAGAAGCTGGTGACAACCGTGGGCGATGGCCTGGTCAGTTACGGCAACCTCTACGATGGCCCGCCCGGTCTCATCCACATCGACTATCGCCTCGACAACATGATGTTCGGCGGCCCCTACCCGCTCACCGTCGTGGATTGGCAATCGCTATCGACCGGTTGCCCGGTGGCCGATGCGTCCTATTTCATGGGCACCTCGCTCACGCCGGAAGCCCGCGCGAAAGAGGAAGAGCACCTCGTCAGGCACTACCTGGATGTCCTGAAGAGTTACGATGTCTCGCTCAAGTTCGACGATGCATTCCGCTACTACCGTGCCCACGCGCCGGCCGGGCTCATCATGGCAGTGATCGCGTCGATGATCGTCGGGGAGACCGAGCGCGGCAACGATATGTTCATGGCGATGGCGACGCGCAGCAGCCAGATGTGCCTCGACCTCGACTTCCGGCACGCCTGAAGACGTCCACCCGCGCGCGAAATGTGGTAAGGTTCGCGTCCCGGGCGCGTAGCTCAGTTGGTCCAGAGCGCCGTCTTCACACGGCGGAGGTCGCTGGTTCGAACCCAGCCGCGCCCACCATTTCTTGCCCCGTCTCTTGTCCCTCCCCGGCGACTACCATGGCCCCG
>JAGRIN010000483.1 GCA_020443245.1 Pseudomonadales bacterium | reverse complement strand
GGTCTCGATATTTTCCGCGTTGGCGCCGAGGGCAGTAGCGACAACTTGCTCCTCTCTGCCGAGTACCGTTTCTATCCCTATATGAACACCATCCATCACGGATGGGTCGGTTACCGTTTCGACGACAGCAGTGAACTGCAACTCGGGATCAGCCGCGTACCGTTCGGGTTACTGCCCTACGCGTCACACAACTTCTGGTTCGGCGTACCCTACTATCTCGGTCTCGCGGATGACTATGACCTGGGCGCGAAGTACGTGGCGCCGCGTGGGGACTGGAACTTCCAGCTCGCGTTTTACAAGGGCAGTGAACTCAGCAGTGCCTCGGATCTCGGCCGATATTCTTTCGATGTCGTCTCGGACGCGGACGCGCACAACGAGGAGAGTAATCAGTTCAACGCGCGCGTCGCCTACAGTATCGGGCGTGAGACGGGTTGTGTGAACGAGGTGGGTCTGTCAGGCCAGTGGGGTGAACTCGCCAACAGCGATACCGACGCACGCGGAACGCACTGGGCTGCGGCCGGACACCTTGACTCCCGGTGTGGTCGCTGGAATCTCCAGTTCGAACTCGCGCGATACGGTTTCGACCCGGCGAATCCACCCGGCACCGCTTCACGGCGTGTTCGCCTTGGTGCGTTCGAGTCGGCCTACGATGTTTCTGCCCAGGGAACGCTGGCGGTTGCCAACGTTGCTTACAACCTGCCGCTTTCCGGTAGCGTGGTCGACCAGGTCACTTGCTACAACGATTACAGTGCGCTCTACAAGGATCTGGACGCCGACACTTCTCAACTCAACACGACGGGATGCGTCGTCGGCGCCGGGCCGCTCTTTTTATATGTCGACGTGATTCGGGCCAACAATATGGTGTTCTTCGGCAACGGCTCCCTCGCCGGAAGCGGTGAGCGGGATTGGGACACGCGATTCAACATCAACCTGGGGTATTACTGGTGAGAACATTCGGGCGCTACGTATGGTTGCTGGTACCGATGGTCCTGGGTGCCGCGCCGGCCTGGCCGTCAGAGCGCAAGGCTCCGGAACTGACTGTGGTGTCCTGGGGCGGCGCGTACACACGCAGCCAGATTCTCGGCTTCGTTCGTGACTATGAGGCGAAGTCAGGTACTGACATTGACATGATCGACTATGCGGGCGGCATCGACGAAATTCGATCCCAGGTTCGCGCCTACAACGTGAAGTGGGATGTTGTAGACCTTGAGTTGTTCGATGCGATCAGGGCGTGTCGTGAAGGATTGCTCGTCCGAATCGACTCCGCGGACCTGCCGGATGGTAGCGACGGGACGCCTGCAGTCGACGATTTCCTGCCGGGGACGCTCACGCCTTGTGGCGTGGGCAACCTCGCCGGCGCGACAATCATCGCGTACGACGCCGGCGCCGTGAAGCGCGCCCCCCGGAGCCTGTCAGATTTCTTCGATCCGCGCCGGTTCCCGGGAGCAAGAGGCTTGCGCCGTACGCCGCAAACGAACCTGGAATGGGCGCTGATCAGCGACGGTGTTTCCCCGGATCGCGTTTATGAATTGCTGGACACGGAACAAGGCGTGGAACGGGCTTTTCGCGTCCTCGATCGGATCAAACCGTTGGTGAAATGGTGGCGCCTCGGCGAGGAGGCAGTCCGACTGCTAGAGACCGGCCAGGTTGTGATGACCAGTGCCTACAACGGGCGCATCTTCAGCGCACGTGAGCGCGGCGAACCGCTGGCAATTATCTGGGATCACAATGCGCGCTACGTTGATGTCTGGGGCATTCCCGCGAACGGCAAATACGTTGAAGCCGCACAGGATTTTGTGCGTTTCGCCACTTCCACGAAGAGTCTCGCAAGGCAGGCAACGTACATCAGTTACGGACCGTCCAGGCGCTCGTCCGTCGCGGAACTGACGCCCGGGATCAGGCAGGACCTTCCGACTTCGCAGGCGAA
>JAGRIN010000482.1 GCA_020443245.1 Pseudomonadales bacterium | reverse complement strand
GATCCTTGGCTCGCATCCACGTTCATCTGCGGCAATGTGGATTCGACAATCACGCGCGCACCGGAGATCTGCGGCCAGGTCGCTGGAATTCCTAGCCACGGGTCGCTGCTTCCCCAACGCCCGAAGCCAATCAGCACGTACGGCCGGTTCTCTGCGAGGAGAGTGCGATTCAGTGCTTCAATCTCCGCCGCGATCTGAGGCGTGAATTTCGGCTCGAATGCCGCGGGTTTGACGTACACCACATCCGCCATCGAGTTGTTCTCGCCGTTTCCGAGCACCGACTCACTGGCGACCAACGCGCAATCGCTATCGAGATCAGCTTCCTCCACCCGCACCGAATCACCGGCAACCATCATGGGGCGCACCTGCAAGAACCCGAATCGAGCTGGGAGGCCGTTCCGCCGGTCGAAGGTTGTCGCAAACTCGATTTCGACATCGGCCTCCAACGCGTCTTTACAGCAACGCGATAATTGCTCCGCAATGCCGTTGAGCGGCACGTCGTTCAACTCGAGAATTCGACCGAACGTCAATACACGCGGGCCGGTTGTGCCGGTCCCGATCGTCAATCGGTCGGAAGCGGCATCGTAGGTCGAGGCCGTAAACCGCAATACGTCGTCCCACTCGGCCACGTCCAAGCCGGCCTGGACTAGATGCTCGGACTCGCTGACAGGATCGTAGGGCGCGGGGCGCATGCTGACCGCCCAGAACTGCGTTTGCGTGTTCTTGAGCAACTCACGAGCCGACCCAAAGGGGGGACGATGGCGCGGATACCGCGGCGAGTACGTCCACGTAACACCGCCGTCGACGATGGTCTTGCCGAGCCCCAGCGCCAGGTTGACGACACCGTCCTCAGGGCCGGCCGGCCCGCTCGGATAGTAGTTATGCGTGCGAATCACACCGGAGACAATCGGGTAAAAACGCTCGTCAAAACGCTCGCCAACGATCTCCTGGATGATGACCGCCATCCGTTCCTCCTGAATCGGATGACCGATCGTGCACATATAGCTCTTTGCGTCGCTGAAAAACGTCGAGGCCCAGACGAACTTGACTGCCTCGGCCAGCTTCTTGAAACGATCAACCTCGGCGGCCTCGTTGTTCGGGATCATCTTGGTTGCGTACACACCTGCAAAGGGATGCTGCAAGGCGTCTTCAAGCAAGCTTGAAGAGCGAACAGCCAGAGGAGTGTGGACGCTGGCCACCAGTGCACGCAGGTCGCCAACGAACAGCGGCGGAAACTCGGCCTTCACGAACGCGTGGGCAATGCGCTCGTCGGGAAGATCGGCCAAGGCAGCGTCATAGAGGTTGTTCATCGCCATGAACTGCTCGAAAACGTCCGTTCCGAGCACGGTCAGGCGGGGAATGACGATTTGTACGCTGGGAAAGTCCCGGGCGACCTTCGATTCTTCGAGGAGCCGCTTGGCCGAAGCCAGCCCCAGCGCCTTCCCTCCAAGTTCACCGCCCCCGATCACCGTGAATTCTTCGCTGGAATCGAGAAACTTGCGGTCGAATGGCGGGTACCTGCCTGAGTTGGGCGACCTGCTCACCGACCTGTTCTCCCTGTTCGCCGCTCACATGAATCAAACCCAACCGCGGTCTTTGCACGCTTGGGCCACGCGCGCAATCGCGATTGTGTATGCTGCATCACGCATATAGAGCCTGCGCTTCCGGGCCATGTCACTCACCGCGATGAACGCCGAGGTCATCATCACGTCGAGCTTGCCGAGCACCTCGTCCTTCTCCCAGAAGTAGTTCATGTTGCTCTGAACCTGCTCGAGGTAGCTGCACGTAACGCCGCCCGCGTTCGCCAGGAAATCGGGGATCACGAAGATGCCGCGTTCATGGAGGACCTGGTCGGCATCCGGCGTCGTCGGCCCATTCGCGCCCTCGGCGATGAGTTTGACGCGCCTGGAGATTGTCGGCACGTTTTCCGCA
>JAGRIN010000481.1 GCA_020443245.1 Pseudomonadales bacterium | reverse complement strand
AGCTATGAAACCGGAGACATTTCCTACGAGCCGGCCAACCACCAGAAGATGACCGAAACGCGCAAGGCCAAGGTCGACGGGATTGCCCGCGACATTCCGCCGCAGTCGGTCTCGCTGGGCAACACCTCCGGCAAGCTCGCCGTTGTCGGCTGGGGCTCGACGTATGGCGCCATCCACCAGGCGGTGAAGATGGCGCGCCAGAAGAAGCTGGATGTCTCGCACATACACCTGCGTCACATGTGGCCGATGCCGTCGAATCTCGAGGAACTGCTGAAGGGATTCGATACCGTGCTCGTGCCCGAGATGAATACGGGCCAACTCGTGAAGGTCCTGCGCGCCGAATACCTGATCGACGCCAAACCACTCAACAAGATCTCGGGACAACCTTTCAAAATCAGGGAAATCGCTAGCGCCATCGACGCGCTGATGGAGTCATAAATGAACGCACCCGTTACCAACCTTACGATCAAGGACTTCGAAACCGACCAGGAAGTCCGCTGGTGTCCTGGCTGCGGCGACTACGCGATCCTGAAAGCCGTGCAGAAACTCATGCCGGAACTCGGCGTGCCGAAAGAGAAGCTCGTGTTCATCTCCGGCATCGGTTGTTCCTCGCGTTTCCCGTACTACATGGAGACCTACGGCTTCCACGGCATCCACGGTCGCGCGCCGGCAATTGCGACCGGCCTCAAGCTGGCCAATCCCGACCTGGACGTCTGGGTGATCACCGGTGACGGTGACGGCCTCAGCATCGGCGGCAACCACATGGTTCACGTGCTGCGACGTAACGTCGACCTGCAGATCCTGCTCTTCAACAACGAGATTTACGGCCTTACCAAGGGTCAGTATTCCCCGACGTCGAAGATCGGTACCAGGTCGCCTTCGACACCGGACGGTTCGGTCGATCATTCCCTCGATCCCTGCCAGTTCGCGCTAGGCTCCGGCGCGCACTTTGTGGCGCGTTCGATCGACACAGAGATGAAGCACCTCACCGAGATGCTGACGCGCGCACACGACTACCGTGGTGCGGGATTCGTCGAGATCTACCAGAACTGCCCGGTTTACAACGACGGTATCTTCGATGTCGTCAAGGACAAGAAGACGGCCGCCGACATGCGCCTTGTTCTTGAACACGGCAAGCCCATGGTGTTCGGCAAGGAGAATAACAGGGGCATCCGCCTCAACGTGAAGACCCTTTCGCTCGAGACGGTGACGATTGGCGAAGACGGTGTCACAGAAGACGACATTCTCGTTCACGACGAAACCAACAAGACGATCGCCCGGTTGCTCGCTGAACTTCATGCGCCCGAGTTCCCCGAGCCGATCGGCGTCCTCTACTGCGCGCCGGAATCGAACTACACGAACGACGTGTACAACCAGCGCATTGCAGTCCGCGAGAAGCGCGGCCCGGCAGACCTGAATGCGCTCCTGCGCAGCGGGCAGACCTGGACTGTCAGCTGATCAATCCCGCTGCTGGTCTCGCAGGAACGCAACATACGTTCCTGCGACGACCTCGGGTACTTCCGCATTGGGATAGTGGTCGACCCCGTACATCACGTGACAATGCCGCATCGCGGGATTGAAGCGCGCGTATAGCGCAAGCGTCATGTGGAGCGGCACGACACTGTCGTTGTCGCCACTGATAAACAGCGTCGGAATCTCGCAGCTCCCCGCAAAATCCGTCATGTCCGGGCTTTCGCCCACCCGTTGGCCGACGTTTCGTTCCATCGGGTTCATCTGGATGTCGTGCCAGAGCCGTTCGCGAATCTCCTCGCTGAGCCCGAGGTGCAGGTCCTCCCAGTCAGGCGAGCGGGGTGCATCGGGATCAGGCGCCTGCCATGCGTCCGCCAGTTCGCGCGCGCGGTCGGGTGGCGCGGCTTCCCGGCCGCTCACCGCACCGCCCGCCATCAGTATCATTGCGCGAATGTGAATGCCGTCGCTGTTGTCCCGTGCG
>JAGRIN010000480.1 GCA_020443245.1 Pseudomonadales bacterium | reverse complement strand
CCGGCGTCGCTTCGGTGAGCCTGCTGGTCGGCGGGATCGGCATCATGAACATCATGCTCGTTTCCGTCACCGAGAGAACGCGGGAAATCGGTGTGCGGCTCGCGATCGGCGCACTGGAGCGGGACGTGCTCATGCAGTTTCTGGTCGAGTCCGTCGTACTGTCATCGATCGGTGGGCTGATCGGCGTGCTGCTCGCACTCATCACATCGATCGTCCTGGGCGGTCTTATCGATGTGCCCTTTGTATTCAGTCCGGGGATTGTCGTGTTGGGATTTCTGTTTTCGACAACCGTCGGCATCGTATTCGGCTACATTCCCGCGCGCCGGGCAGCGAGGATGATACCGATCGAGGCGCTTCGTCACGAGTGACGAAGCGTCGCGGTACGCAACCTTGCGCCAGGTCAAGTGTCCATGGCCAGGTTGATGTAAATTTGGCCCGGCATGTTTCATGAGGAGTGTTCAGAGATGAAAACTTTAGCCCGCACAGCGGTTGCCCTATGTCTGCTATGGGTCGCGGGTTGTGCAACCCAGGTGACCTCGGAAGTCACGACGTTCCACCGGCTCGCATCGCCCAATGGCGAGACCATCGCGGTTGTGCCCACCGATGAGGCAAAGACCGGCGGCATCGAGTTCAACGACTACGCTGCGAAGGTTGCGGCGCAGCTCAGCGAAATCGGCTTCAAGCCGGTGGCTTCCGATGAAAATCCACAGATCCTTGCGCGGTTCGACTACGGCGTCGGCCCCGGCGAGACGCACGTGCGTTCACTGCCAGACAACTACGTTCACTATCACTTCTACTACGGTCATCCCCGGGCGTGGTACCTGGGTACGTGGTGGGATGAGCCCGAGGTCTACTCCTACACCGTGTACCCTCGCTATCTCGACCTGACCTTGATTCGCGCGAGTGACGGCGAGGTGCTGTTCGAAGGGCACGTCAAGAGCGCGGGGCGCGAAGATAATATGAACGAAGTCGTGGACTACCTGATCGACGCGATGTTCCAGAACTTCCCGGGCGAAAGTGGTGTCACGAAAATCGTGACGATTCGCAAGGGCGACGACGACAGGCCAATGTGAAGAGGTGGTCCGGCGGCTCAGGCCGCCGGACTCATCGGCGCAATTCTCCTCAGCACGTCCGGAGTGCCCCCTGGGCCCGAGGACTCCTCATCGAGTGATGCATCATTGTGTCCTGCCGAACCCGGCAATCCACGCCCGGCTGCCTCATCGATTCCATGACGTTTGATCAGGTCGTACATCGTCGGCCGCGTGATACCAAGCAGCCGCGATGCCGCCGCAATCCGGCCACCGGTTGCGGTGAGCGCTTTCAAGACCGCTGAACGTTCCGCGCGGTCCCGCGCCTCGCGCAAGTTCGGAAACGCGTCCACAGATTTCAGCCCCATATCTGCGGCAGACACGAAGCGACGATCCGCCATGACAACGCCATGCTTGATCTTGCTCATGAGTTCGCGGACATTGCCGGGCCAATTGTATGACTCGATCGCCGCGATGGCGCCATCGTCGAAGTTCACGACGTCACTACCGTACTCTTCGGCAAACCTTGCCAGGAAGTTGCGCGCGAGGAGCAACTTGTCTTCGCCGCGCTCACGCAACGGCGGCAACACGATTTCTGTTTCCGCCATACGGAAATAAAGGTCCTCGCGAAACGTGCCCTCTGCGATCATCGCGCGAAGATCGCGGTTGGTCGCACACACCACTCGGACGTCAACGGGAATCTCGGTACGACCACCGATCCGTTCGATACAACGCTCCTGCATGAAACGAAGCAGCTTGGCCTGTGCTGACAACGGCATATCGCCCAACTCGTCGAGAAACAGTGTGCCCCTATTGGCCGATTCGATTTTCCCCGGCGTCTGCTTGTGGGCACCGGTAAACGCGCCGCGCTCGAACCCGAAGAGTTCGCTCTCAATCAACGTCTCGGGAATCGCCGCGCAATTGATCGCAACGAAC
>JAGRIN010000479.1 GCA_020443245.1 Pseudomonadales bacterium | reverse complement strand
CTTCAGTGCGCACGACCGACTGGCCTTTGCCAGAGGACGACATGATGGGTTTGACCACGCACGGCAGGCCGATGGCCTGGACTACCTCGCGATACTCCGCCTCGGTATCGGCAAACGCATAACGCGAGGTTGTGAGGCCAAGCTCTTCGGCCGCAAGGCGACGGATGCCCTCGCGGTTCATGGTGAGGCGTGCGGCGCGCGCCGTCGGCACGACGTTGTAGCCTTCTTTTTCGAGTTGCAACAGCGTATCGGTGTTGAGTGCCTCGATCTCGGGGATGATGTAATCCGGATTCTCCCGTTCGATGATTTCACGCAGGGCGGCGCCATCGAGCATAGAGATCACATGGGAACGATGCGCGACCTGCATGGCCGGCGCGTTGGCATAGCGATCGACCGCAATCACCTCGACACCGAGACGCTGCAGTTCGATTACGACCTCCTTGCCGAGTTCGCCGCTGCCGCACAGCAGCGCGCGAGTGGCTATTTCGCTTAGCGGCGTTCCGATCGAGGTCATGACGTCTCCGGGCAATAATCCAGCGCCAAGATTATCACCAAGACCGGGGAGTGAACATGCGCCCAGGCGGGCCGCCGGTCAGTTGCCGGAGACAGAATCGACCTTGCCGAAGATTTCGTCCAGTTTCGCCAGTATTTCCGGTGGCAGCGGGCCTTTCAGGATCGACGCGACATTCTCGGTCAGGTGATCCGCGTGGCCCGTGCCGGTCAGGACAACCGTTGCGCCGGGTTCGTGACGGCAATAGCGGTACGCTGCCTCGACCACGGAGCCGACGTCGGGATGTGCCGCCACGAAGCCAAGCGGGTTCGCCCTGTCCACCAGTCCAGCATCGACCTCCCCGCGTTCGATCAGCTGTTCGACAACTTCGGCCAGTACTGACGGTTGGCTCAAGGCGCGACGGACGGCAAACATGATTTGCGTCGCGACATTGTGCGCCATCGTCAACGGAAATACGGCCTTGCGTGCAGAAGGATTCAGCAGGTTAAAGCCCACCATGATGACATCGAAATGATCATCCGGCAGCGCACGCTGGAACATCTTGTGCGACGGGTCGCTGCCAAAGCCCTCGGTTGCACCGAGAAATCGAATCTTGCCCGCCTCCCGCGCACGCCCCAGCGCCGGCAGGATCTCCTTGACGACCCAGTCGTACTGGTCGAGCGAAACGCCATGCAGATTGAAGACATCAATGTAGTCTGTACGCAGGCGCGTGAGGCTCCGTTCCAGCGATTCGACGACCTCATCGCCCGTCAGCAACTTGCCGCCACGTCCGGCGCTCGATTTCGTCGAGATCACGACCTTGTCGCGCTTGCCGCGAATGGCATTGCCCACCGCCGCTTCCGTGCCGTACGCGCGCGCCGTGTCGATGAAGTTGATGCCTAGCGACAGTGCATGTTCAACGATGGAGGACGCATGGGCCTCACTCTCACCTCGCGCCATGCCGAGACGGCTGTGACCGCCGCACCCGAGTCCCGCAACACTGACTTCGAGTCCGGTCCGTCCTAGAATGGTGGTGTCCACAGCGTCTCCCAAAACATACGAATTACCGGAGAGCGTAACCAAATGCCCGACATACATGAAGTCATTCGCAAAATCTGTCTCGCGTTTCCAGAGGCAGAGGAAGTTACCTCACATGGCTCGCCGGACTTTCGCGTTCGCGGCAAGAGCTATGCAACGTTCACCGTCAACCACCACGGCGACGGCAAGCTTGCACTACTGCTCAATACCTCCCGTGAGACGCAGCAAATGTACGTCGACGCCGCGCCGAAAATCTTCTTCGTACCGCCCTACGTCGGTCCGAAAGGCTGGGTCGGCATCGACCTTGCGCAGGGGATGCGGTGGGAACGCGTCGCCGAACTCGCACACGACGCTTACGTGCGTGTCGCCCCCGCGGCGCTGGGTAAGGAGGCGGTGCCGCTGAAGAAAGTGCCGAAGCCCGACACCGTCGACATCCGCAAG
>JAGRIN010000046.1 GCA_020443245.1 Pseudomonadales bacterium | reverse complement strand
TAGGACGTGATTCGCCAGATGAAGGAACGCGCTGCCGCCGAGTGGAACATTACCGCGGAGCAGGTCGAGTGGTCGGACGGCTGTGCGATCAACCTCGCGGGTGAAGGAAAGCTGACGGTCGCTGAGATCTGCGCGCATGCAGATCGCACGGGCGGGCAGATCACCGGGCGCGGCAACATCAACGCGCGGGGCGCCGGACCCAGTTTCGCTGTGCACCTCGCCGATGTCGAAGTCGATCCGGAGACGGGTCGGACGTCAGTCATTCGATATACAGCGGCGCAAGATGCCGGCAAAGCGATTCACCCAAGCTACGTCGAGGGCCAGTACCAGGGCGGCGCTGCCCAGGGAATCGGTTGGGCGCTCAACGAGGAGTACATCTACAACGCGGACGGTCATCTCGAAAATCCGGGTTTCCTCGATTATCGCATCCCGCTTGCGTCGGACCTGCCGATGATCGATGCGATCATCGTCGAGGTGCCCAACGCCTTTCACCCGTTCGGTGTAAGGGGTGTCGGCGAGTCCGGCATCATCCCACCGCTGGCTGCCGTCGGTACTGCAGTAGCACGAGCCGCGGACATCGTTGTGACCGACCTGCCTTTGTCGCCGCCGCGTGTATTGAAGGCTATCCTCGAGAAAGCCGGCTGACCGATGGCGAGGGTTATCTTCTCCAGTGAGCTGCAACGGCTCACTGGAGAAGAGCAGACCAACGTTGCAGCGAGCACCTACCGGGATCTCGTCGATGAGATTACGTCACGCTACGAGAAGCTGACGCGGGACGAACTCATGAGCATGGCGGTCGCGATCGATGGTGAGATCATTCACGACCCGTACCTCGAGCGCGTCCGGCCAGGCAGCGAGGTGCACTTCCTGCACCGCATTTCCGGCGGATAATCCGAAACGTCGCTAGTCGTCGTATCCGTTCGGGTTTCGACTCTGCCAGTTCCATGCATCGCGGCAGATGTCAACGATTCCGCGTGTGGCGTGCCAGCCCAGTTCATCTGCGGCCTTGTCTGTCTTTGTGAAGCTGACCGGCAGGTCACCCGGCCTGCGTGCACCGATTTCGAAGGGCACACTGACCCCTGTGGCGCTTTCGAATGCCCTGATGACTTCGAGCACCGAGTAGCCGCGGCCCGTTCCCAGATTGTAGGTCACAAGGCCCGGCTTTGATTCGAGCATATCAAGCGCCGCCAGGTGACCCTGGGCGAGGTCGACGACGTGAATGTAGTCGCGAATACAGGTGCCGTCATCGGTCGGGTAGTCGTCGCCGAACACGACGAGCTTGTCACGCTTGCCGACGGCAACCTGCGTCACGAATGGCATGAGGTTGTTGGGAATATCGCGTGGGTCTTCGCCGATTTCGCCGCTGGGGTGAGCGCCGACTGGATTGAAGTAGCGCAATCGGGCGACGTTGAGCCGCGGATTGGCCTTGCACGTGTCTTCGATAATCTTTTCCAGCATCAGCTTCGTGCGGGCATACGGATTGGTCGCGTCGACCACCCGACAGTCTTCGTCCAGTGGAATCCGTTCGGGGTCGCCGTACACCGTCGCGGAGGAGCTGAACACGAGATTGTCGACGTGGTGGCGCAGCATGAGTTCGAGCAGGTTCAGCGTGCCGACGATATTGGTTCGATAGTATTCGAGCGGTTTCGATACCGACTCGCCGACTGCCTTGAGTCCGGCAAAGTGGATAACGGCGTCGAAGGTATGCTGGTTGAAGACGTCTTCCACGTCCGGTGGTGCGAGCAGGTCGACTTCGTGGAACGCGATGGTACCGTTCGTGAGTCGTTCGACGCGTCGAACGGCGGTGACCGAGCTGTTTGAAAGATTGTCGAGAACGACGACCTCATGGCCGGCGGTAATGAGTTCGACCGCCGTATGGGATCCGATGTAACCGGCCCCGCCTGTAAGCAGTACTTTCATCGTGGCATCAGCTCCATGTCGAGGTGCGCTTCGAGCTCTGACAGCGCTTGTGCCGCGCTCTGGACCTTGATCGTCTTCATGCCGAGTGCCCGTGCGGGTTTGAGATTGATGCCGAGGTCGTCGAGGAACACCGCATGAGAGGGGTCAACCTCGAGTGCTTCGCAGGCAATGCGATAGATCCGTGGGTCCGGTTTGCGTATACCGACCTTGCTCGACTCGATGACCACGTCGAACCTGTCCATGACCGAGGCAAAATGTCCGGCGCGCTCTGGTGTTTTCGCCATGCCTGGACCCTGGCCTGAATTCTTCACGTTGTTCGTGATGCAGCCCAGCTTGAAGCGTGCACCGATGATATCGAGTGCAGCGACCATCTCGGGTCGCAGGTCACCCGAAAGCAGGGCGAGCACTTCGTGACCGCGAACTTCATTGCCCTTTGCGCGCGCTTCAGCGGCAAACGCCTCGTCGAATTCGTTGACGGTGATCTGGTTGCTCTCGAGCCTGGCCCATGCGTTGTCCTCGGGATTGGTCGCGTTGATGGAGCGGATGAAATCCTTCGGTAGTCCCCGCTCCGCTTCGAATCGGTTGAATGCTTCGAATGGACTGGTCGTGATGACGCCCCCGAAGTCCCACAGTACGGCTTTGATCATGGGCAATAGTTACTCGCTGACATTGATTTCGAACATGGCGGAGTCCGGCCTCGCAAGACCACGCTGGGATGAATTGATCGCCTCGATCATCAACCTCACGTTTTCGGAATCCGGAAATTCTTCCTGGACCTGCTTGACGGCCGCTTCAAGACGAAGCTCGCGCAGGAACAGCATCCTGAATGCCCGCCGCACCTCGCCGATCTCTTCGACCGTGTAGCCTGCGCGCTCCATGCCGACCTTGTTGATGACGCGCATGTGAGCCGGAAATCCTTCGGCGATCGTGAACGGCAGGACATCCTGGACAACCCTGCACATGCCGCCGACCATGGCCGCGCGGCCGACGTGACAAAATTGGTGTATTGCCGAGAGCCCACCTATGTTCGCATAGTCACCGATCATGACGTGACCCCCGAGGGTGGCGGCATGGGACATGACGACGTGGTTACCGACCTCGCAGTTGTGGGCGACGTGGGCCTGCGCGAGCAGGGTGCAGTCATCGCCGACCACGGTCCTCGATCCCTCCTCGGTGCCGCTGTGGATGCTGACGAATTCGCGGATGGTGTTGCGTGCGCCGATGTGCGTATGCGTCACGGTGCCCGGACGGTATTTCTGGTCCTGTGACTGGATGCCGAGTGTCGTGAACGGAAAGATATCGCAATCATCGCCTATCGTGGTGTGTCCTTCGACCACGACGTTGGAGCGCAGGACGGTGTTGGCGCCAATGGTGACGTGCGGCCCGACGGTACAGAAGGGGCCGATCTGGCAATTGTCACCCAGGTTGGCGTCCGGGTGTACGACGGAGTGCTTGTCAACGGAAATCATCGATATCCCCCAAAAAAACGTATTCGGATGGCTGGTCATTGGACCCGGTACGCCGGTCCGTGTTCCGCTCCCAACGATGCGATTGAGGCTCCGGTTTGTCGCCGTCGACCTTCGACATTTCCGACAATGCCGGGAGAGTGGCGGATTCCGGGGGTTCCGGCGTTTGTTTCCTTTTATGGGACCGATGATATAATTTCGCGCTCTCTATTTCATCGTATCCCTTTCCGGCAAATTACATGACAGACGAACGACCAGTGCCACGAGAGCTCGACCGCTCGCTCGTCGGCCAGCATGCTTTCACGCGGGAAGAACTCCTGGAGTGCGGCTATGGTCGCCTGTTCGGCCCGGGCCGCGCGCACCTGCCCATCGACGAGATGTTGATGGTCGACCGGATTACGGAAATCAACGAGACCGGCGGCGCCAACGGCAAGGGCAAAATACTCGCTGAACTCGATATTCATCCGGATCTCTGGTTCTTCAAATGCCACTTTATCGACGACCCGGTGATGCCGGGCTGCCTGGGCCTCGACGCATTGTGGCAACTCGTCGGCTTCTTTCTCGCCTGGAAGGGCAATTGGGGCGCCGGCCGCGCGCTCGGGTGCGGCAAGGTCTCCTTTCGGGGTCAGGTCTTGCCGACCGTCAAAACTGTCCAGTACGATATCGACATCGCACGTGTCCGGGAGGGCAGGACTGTCCTCGGCATCGCTGATGCGCGCGTGCTCGCCGATGGTACCCCGATCTACCATGCCGAGGGGATCAGGGTCGGTCTTTTTACATCTCTTGACGATTTCTAGGTGAGCCGGATGAAGCGGGTTGTCATCACAGGACTCGGGATCATTTCCCCGCTCGGGAACGACAAGACACAAGTCTTGTCGTCGTTGCGAGAAGTACGTTCCGGCATCAGGTTCCAGGAGGCCTACAAGGAAATCGGCATGCGCAGCCACGTCGCCGGCAGCGTTCACGTCGACAAGGAGTCCCTGATTGACCGTAAATTGCTGCGGTTTATGGGAGATGCATCCGCGTTTGCCTATCTGGCGCTCAAGGAAGCGATCGCAGATTCGGGCCTCGAAGAGCATGACGTGTCGAACGAGCGGACCGGTATCGTCGCGGGTTCAGGTGGCGCGTCGTCTGCCAACCAGGTCGAGGCCGCGGATATCCTCCGGGAGAAAGGCCTGCGACGCGTCGGCCCTTATCGTGTCACGCGAACCATGGGGTCGACCGTCTCGGCGTGCCTCGCCACGCCTTTTGCCATCAAAGGCGTCAACTACTCGATCACATCGGCCTGTTCGACCAGCGCGCATTGCATCGGTCATGCGGGTGAACTCATCCAGCTTGGCAAGCAGGACATCGTCTTTGCCGGAGGCGGTGAGGAAGAACACTGGACCCTGTCGTCACTGTTTGACGCGATGGGCGCGTTGTCGATCGCGTACAACGATACGCCTGAAAAGGCATCGAGAGCCTACGACAAGGACCGGGACGGTTTCGTGATAGCCGGTGGTGGTGGTTTTGTGGTGGTCGAGGAATACGAACACGCAAAGGCGCGAGGTGCCAGGATCTACGCCGAACTGGTGGGTTACGGCGCCACGTCAGACGGTTACGACATGGTAGCTCCGTCGGGTGAAGGGGGTCAGCGCGCGATGTCGATGGCGTTGTCGACGGTCGATGGCGCGGTCGACTACATCAATGCTCATGGCACCAGTACCCCGGCCGGCGACATTCCGGAAATCGAGGCCATCCGCAAGGTATTCGGCGACAACATGCCCAGGATCAGTTCGACCAAGTCGCTGTCCGGGCACTCGCTGGGGGCGGCCGGTGTTCACGAGGCGATCTACTCGTTGCTGATGATGGAACATGACTTCATCTGCCCGTCTGCCAACATCGAGACGCTGGACCCTGCCGTGGGGGAAGCCCCCATCGTGCGCGAGCGGGTCGATGGGGCGGGGCTCAGGACCGTCATGTCCAACAGTTTCGGCTTCGGCGGTACGAACGCTGTGCTGGCGTTCCAAAAGACAGATTGAAGAATCGGTAAAGATACGCGGGGCCTGTACGTATCGCTGTGAACAGGGTGTTAAGACACGCGCGTGGATTCACGGTATCTTAATAAAGACGTCCTACCATTTATTTGGCCGCGGTGATTGAATATGCGCGGTTTGAAACAGGTCCCGGAAGGATGAGCAGAGCCAAAGTCGTCATCATCGAAGATGAACCCGATATCGTCGAAGTGATCAGCTATAACCTGAAGCGTGAGGGTTTCCAGGTCTCGTCTGTGGGGCGCGGTGACGAAGGCCTGAATCTCGTGCGAAACCTGTCACCTTCGCTCGTGGTCCTGGACCTCATGCTCCCTGGCATGGATGGGCTCACAGTGTGCCAGCAGATCAAGTCCGACCCCATCACGCGCGACATTCCGATCATCATCGTCTCCGCGAAAGGCGAGGAAAGCGATGTCGTGATCGGACTGGGATTAGGTGCAGATGACTACATTGCCAAGCCCTTCAGTCCGAGGGAACTCCTGGCCCGCGTGAAGGCAGTGCTGCGACGGGGCCCGATCCGTGAGGACCAGCACAAGGAGCGGATCGTCATCAAGGACCTGCTCATCGACATCGCGCGGCACGAAGTCCGCGTGGGTGGTGAACTCATCAAACTGACGGCGACCGAATTCAAGATCCTCTATCAACTTGCGTCCCAGCCCGGTCGCGCCTTCACGCGAGAGCAACTGCTGAATCGTGTGGTGGGTGAGGGCGTCGTGGTCGTCGACCGCAACATCGACGTCCACATTCGTGCTGTACGCAAGAAGCTCGGGCCCTACAGCCAGATGATCCAGACGATTCGAGGCGTCGGCTACCGTTTTGTCGATGAGTGAACCGGCAGAGTTCGCGATGCTGCGATCCCGGTTCCTGTGGCAGTTGTGCGGCTCGCTCGGCGCAATAATTCTCGTCAGCACACTTGTTTTCGGCTCTCTCGCGACGACGCAGGTTCAGCGCGATGCGCGTAACACGATTCGTGAATCGTTGCGCACCCAGGCATCCATCCTCGTTCAGCTGCTCCTCCCCAACCTGCTTTCGGACCGGAAGATAACCAGTGAGCAACTTCTTCTGATCACTGGCGGCGCGGATAATCGCATTACGCTGATCGACGCAGACGGGGTTGTACTGGCAGACAACCGTGAGGAGCCCAGCCTCATGGACAACCACAGCCAACGTCCCGAAGTGCTGCAGGCGCTGGCAGACGGTATCGGATCCTCTGAACGTTTCAGCCATACGATCCAGCAGAACATGCTCTACGTGGCATTGCGCGTCGACCATGAGGGTCGGCATGTCGGCTTTGTCCGCGTCGCTGTTCCACTGCGCATCGTCGAGCGCCAGCTCGCGGCGTTGCGCAACCAGATCTTCGTATCGGGATCGGTCATCGCATTCCTGTTTCTTGTGGTCGGCTTTTTTCTTGCGCGCCAGTTCACCATTCCAATCACTCGCATGACAGAAGTGGCTTCGCGCATCGCACAGGGCAATTACGATCTCAGGTTACCTGAGCAACGCGGTGATGAACTGGGCAGGCTGGCGCACGCAATGAATGAGCTCGCCCGTGGGACGGAAGAGCGGATCGAGGCACTGACGGACTCGCGTAACCAACTGTCTGCTGTATTGTCAGGACTGACGGAAGGCGTGATTGCCGTCGATCTTGACCAGCGGATACTACACATCAACGATTCTGCCCGGGAGATGTTGAAGCTCGACGGGCGATCGGTGATCAACTCGCCCCTGTGGGACGTCGTCAGTGTCCAGGATATCCCCCAGGCAGTAGAGACCTGCCTGTCAGAGCTGATTACCGTCAACTCGACCATCAAAGTGGACCGAAAGACGCTGGACGTCTCCGCCGTCGTGCTGCGAGACCAGGACTGGACCTCCGCAGCGGGTGCGATCATCGTACTTCAGGACATCACCGAGATGCTTCGGCTTGAGCAGGTTCGGTCCGACTTTGTCGCCAACGCCTCACATGAGCTGAAGACGCCGATCTCGGCCATTCGCGGCTTCGTCGAAACGATACTGGATGACCCTAACATGCCGGATGAGGTGCGTCAGCGGTTCATAGACCGCATTCGCAGCCAGGCGACGCGGCTTGACAACATTGTCCAGGATCTCATTCACCTCTCTCGATTCGATACACATGCAAGGAAGATGTCCGTATCGCGCATCGAGCTTTCGTTCCTGCTTCGTCAGGTCTACGAGGCAAAGTCTGAAGACGCGCTCGATGTGGGCGTCTCGTTCAAGCTCGATCTCGTGGATCGCGATGTCGAGGTCGAAGGTGAACAGGAAGCGCTCGACCAGATGGTCACGAACCTCGTGGACAATGCCATCAAATACACCCAGGCTGACGGCAACGTAATCCTGCGGTTGCGCACGCTTGGACGCATGGCCGTGATTGAAGTGGAAGATTCCGGTATCGGCATCCCCGAGGAAGAACAGCAGCGGATATTCGAACGCTTCTACCGCGTCGACCGCGCCCGTTCCAGGGAGCAGGGCGGTACCGGCCTCGGTCTCGCCATCGTCAAACACGTCGCGCAGTCTCACAAAGGGTCCGTCATGGTGACGAGCCAGGTCAACAAAGGGTCCGTCTTCACCGTCAGGTTGCCGCTCGCGAGCTGATGCCAACCGCTTATTTTCGTCGATTAGTGCCGGTGATGTTGGTGCGCTCTTGACGTACGTCATGTCCCGATTTTGGGCACGGGTATCTAATGCCTCCCGTAACAGTGTTTCTTTGGGAGGAAATCGAAATGAGGGGAAAAGTTCTTTTTTTTGCGCTCGCGAGCGCGATTGCATCACCCGTGTTTGCCCATGGCGAAGGCGACTGGTTTGTGCGCGCGGGCCTCGCGAATGTGTCGCCAGGGTCCGGAAGCGATGGCATCGCCGTACCGGCACTCAGCGTACCACCGATCGCCGGTACGGAAGCCTCGGCCGATTCGAACACGCAACTCGGCCTGACGGTGAACTACATGTTCACGAACAAGATTGGCGTGGAACTGCTTGCGTCGACGCCTTTCTCGCACGATGTGACAGCAGATCTCAACGGTTACAGTGCCGGTCTCAGCGTGTTCGCTGGTGATACCAAACAGTTGCCACCGACGATCTCGGCTGTGTATTACCCGATGGGCGACACCGGCAACGCGTTCCAGCCTTACGTTGGTCTCGGACTCAACCTGACGATCTTCTTCTCGGAAGAGGCGTCTGCGGATCTCGAGGCCCTGACCGGAACCCTGGCAGGCGCAAGCGGACCTGTTCCGCTCGAGATGAAACTGGACAACTCGGTGGGTGTCGCGGCGCAGGCCGGTTTCGACTACACATTGCAGGACAAGTGGTTTGTCAACGCAGCGGTGCGTTACATCAAGATCGAAACCAAAGGGACGTTTACGTCTGCCCTCGGCGAGACGATCACGGTCGACAATGTCTCGATCGACCCGCTGGTTTACCAACTCACCGTCGGTTACTCGTTCTGACCCCCGCCCGGTCACAGCGCACGTGCGATCTCTCGTGCTGCGTTGTGACCGGGAATTCCGCTAACGCCTCCACCCGGATGCGTACCTGAACCGCACAGGTACAGGCCCCTGATTTCCGTTGCGTACTGTCCCATTCCCAGCATTGGTCTCGCCGAGAAGAGTTGGTCGAGACTGAGCCTGCCATGAAAGATATCGCCGCCGACGAGGCCGAACTTGCGTTCGAGGTCCATGGGTGAGTGGACCTGCATCGCGATGATGGCCTGCCTGAAGTTGGGTGCGTAGCGATTGGCCGTGTCGATGATGGCTTCGGCGGCCTCATCGCGATTGTCGTCCCAAGATTCGCGGAGATCGGGATCGAAGTGCTGGCAGAAGAGGCTCGCGACATGCTGGCCGGGTGGGGCAAGCGAATCATCCACGGTACTGGGTATCAGCATTTCGACGATCGGCGCGGTCGACCAGCCGTGCTTGCGCGCGGTGTTGTAGGCATCGTCCTGGTATGCGAGCGACGGCGCGAGGATGATGCCGGCGCCGAGCGCCCGTGCATCGTGGCGCGCGGTGAAATCCGGCAGTTCCGAGAGCGCCACATTCATCCTGAACGTGCCGCTCCGGCACTTGTACTGCTCGAAGTGTGACAGGGTATCCGCCGCAAGATGCGCCGGATCGATGAGATGGCAAAATAGCAGGCGAGGATTGATACCGGAAACGACGATATCTGCCTTGCGCATCCCTGCGTTTGCGACGACGCCTCGTACCCGCCCGTTTTCGATCACGACCTCCGAAACCGGAACGCCTGTCTCAATGGATACGCCACGGCTACGGGCTTCCTTCGCCATCGCGCCGGTGATCGCTCCCATGCCGCCGACGGCGTGGCCCCATACGCCGGACTTGCCGTTGACTTCGCCTACCACGTGATGCAGGAGGACATAGGCCGAACCGGGGGAATAGGGACTCGCAAAGTGGCCGACGACCGCGTCGAATCCCAGCATCGCCTTGACCGGATCGGATTCGAACAGATCGTCAAGCAGTTCGCCTGCGCTGACTGCAAAGAGCTTGAACAGAAAGCGTTTGTCCCGGTCGTCGAGACGGGCGAAGCCACGGCTCATGCGAAACAGCCTCGCGAGGTCAAGCGCGCCGGAAACAAGGTCGCCGCCGACGAGCCTGGGCGGCGTCATCAGCATGATGTCCTTGATGACCGGCACGATCCTGTCGAGTTGTGCGTAGTAGGCGACGAGGCTGTCACGGTCGCGCATCGAAAAGCGCCCGACCTCCAGGAGGGTGTCCTCGAGGCGAGGATAGTTCACGAGCGAGTCGTTGTCCGGCAGCGGCAGGAAGTTGTTGACGTCCCGTGGCAGGATCTCGAGCCCGTTCTCGTGAAGACGCAGGTCCCTGATGATTTTGGGATGCAGCAGGCTGACGGTGTAGCTGGCCGTCGAATTTCGAAATCCCGGGTGGAACTCCTCAGTCACAGCGGCGCCGCCGACAATGTCCCGCGCCTCGAGTACGGTGACCTGCGCCCCGCGTTCCGCAAGGTAGGCAGCACAAACCAGGGCGTTGTGGCCCCCGCCGACGATGATGATGCTTTTGGGCATGCCGGGTGGTGGTCCTTTTTCATGAGGCGCTCGAACGTGCATTTTGACACTAACGAGCGGCGTAATGTATCTTACGCCGCGCATCGCGCGCCCGCCGTCTCCGGTCCCACACTTATGAATGACTCCACAGAGCCAGAATCAGGCGCGTTGCCTGATGCTGACAAGCCCCGCCTTGGCATCTGGGCGCTGGCATGGCCCGCGATCCTGAGCAATTTGCTGTTCTCGATCATCGGGATAATCAGTATCAAGATTGTCGGTGAACTCGGCGCCTCGGCAATTGCGGCGGTGACCACGGGGCAGCGCATATTCTTTGCCCTGCAGGCGGTACTCATGGCGATCTCGGCCGGGACCACCGCCATGGTGGCGCGGTCCTGGGGTGCAAAGGACTACGCTGAAGCGGCGAAGGTGACGAGCGTTTCGCTATGGATCGGCAACGTGGTCGCCATTGTGCTGATGCTGCCTTGCCTGCTCTTCAGTGAGACCATCGCCGGTGTGTTTGGCCTCGATAAAGAGACGACTGCACTCGCCGGTCACTACATTCACTACCTGTCACTTTTCAACGTCTCGTTCGCGATCAACATGGTGATTGGTGCGTCGCTTCGGGCCGCCGGTGATACCCGCACGCCACTTTGGATCGGCGGGATCACAAACGTCGTCAATGTGGGGCTGGTGTACTGGTTCGTGTTCGGGGGGTATGGCCTCGAGGCGATGGGAGTTCCGGGCGCCGCGGTCGCCAACGGGCTCTCGTTCACGTTCGGCGCAGTGATCTTCCTCGCGCTCTGGTATCGAGGCAAGCTCGTCGTCGGTGTCGGCGGCAAGGGATCGATGTCCGAGAAACGCGTGCGCCAACTGGTTTACATCGGCTACCCGGCAGGCATCGAGCAGCTCATCTTCCAGCTCGGGTTCGTCGCATTCCTGTGGCTTGTCGCTTACTACGGAACTGCGGCGTTTGCCGCATACGGAATCGGTGTCCAGATTCTCTCGCTCTCGTTTGTTGTGGGCTTCGGCTTCTCGATATCCGGCGCGACGTTGGTGGGGCAACACCTTGGAGCCAAAGACCCTGAGGGCGCCACTGCCCAGGGATGGCGGGCAACCTTCCTCGCAATCGGAAGCATGATGGTACTCAGCGTCGGGATCGTCACGTTCTCGGGCGATATCGCTCGCTTTTTGATCGACGATGACGAGGTCGTCAGGCTGACGGTGATATTCATCTACATGCTCGCGATTGCGCAGCCACTGATGGCGATCGAGTTCACAATCGGTGGTTGCCTGCGCGGCGCGGGTGACACCCGCTTTCCGCTGCTGACGACGATGTCCGGACTGATCGGTGTACGCGTCGGTCTTGCAGCCCTGTTTGCGTGGCTCGGGCTCTCGGTCGCCTGGATTTACGGCGCGCTCATTGGCGACTACATCGTCAAAGCGATCATGCTGGTGTCGCGCTTTCGTAGTGGCAAGTGGCGCCAGATATTTGTCGATTCGGAAACCCGCTTCTCGCAATACGATCGCTGACTCAAAATAATCTTGACAACACTACTCGCCGGAGTAGTATACGCGCCTTATTCGGGTAGACACCCAACGAGACTACTGAGACTCAATCGAACAATGTCGAAACAGATGACCAACATTAACGCAAAGCATGTCGCAACGACCGACCGTCGTGCGTCCACGTGCGCGTTCGTCCTGTACAGGTACGCAATGCATTAGGTAGAGCCCATATTCGAAAAAGGCCCCTGGTGCGTCGGTACCAGGGGCCTTTTTTTTTGCGCTGGAAAAAGTGTGGTGAGAGCCATGGAAAACAAACTGAAAAGAAATATCGGATTGCTCTACGTCTTCAGCTTCTTCTGGCTGTCGCTCGTCATCATCCCGGTGATCGTCCCGTTCTTCGAATCGAAGGGACTGGCCCTG
>JAGRIN010000478.1 GCA_020443245.1 Pseudomonadales bacterium | reverse complement strand
CATGGGTATCGGGCGAGCATGCGCCGAGCGCCTGGCCGGGGAAGGCGCCAAGGTCGCGATCACTGACCTGGCCGACGACGCCGGCGAATCCGTCGCGACCCAGATCAAACGTGCGGGGGGCGAGGCCATTTACCTTCATCACGATGTCACCAGCGAAGCAGAGTGGGAAGACATCCTGCCGCGCGTCATCGACTGGTTCGACCGGCTGGACATTCTTGTCAACAATGCGGGCATCGCAATCGCCGGGCCGATTACCGAAATGACCCTCGATGACTTCAGGCGCCAGAACCGCGTCAACCTCGACGGCGTTTTCCTCGGGCTCAAGCATTGCATCCCCCTCATCGCGCAGGCGGGCGGCGGCTCGATCATCAATCTCTCGTCTGTCGCCGGTCTCAAGGCATCGCCGGGACTCTCGGCATATGCCATGACCAAGGGCGGCGTGAGGCTCCTCTCCAAATCTGTCGCGAAGGAATGCGCAAACGCGCAGAACAACGTAAGGGTCAACTCAGTTCACCCCGGTATCATCGAGACAGCCATATGGGACAAGATGGGACTGCCGTCGGCAGACGGCGCCAATCGCGCCGATGTTTCAGCGATTGCCGCCAACGCGGTGCCGGGCGGCAAACTGGGCAAGCCAAAGGATATTGCCAATGCTGTCCTTTTCCTTGCCAGCGACGATTCCAGCTACGTTAACGGCAGCGAACTCGTGGTAGACCACGCATTTTCGTCTTGAGGGTCTTTTGTGATACTTTTCGCATCTTCCGAGCGGGGGCCTTCCCCGTGCCAGAACCAGAATAACTGATCCCAAGAACTTATCGAGGTTGCCTATGCAGATCGCGGTACCCGCGGAGACTCACGCGAAAGAAAAGCGCGTGCCGCTGATTCCTGATTCGGTGAAGAAGCTCGTCCGCGCCGGATTCGATGTCGTTGTCGAACGTGGACTCGGCGTTCCCGCCGGATTTTCCGACGACGATTACACCGAGGCCGGCGCGAGCGTCTCCACCGATCGCAAGGCCCTGGTGGCCGGCGGCGATATCGTCCTGCGCGTTCGCAAGCCCTCGATCGAAGAGGTCCATGGCATGAAGCGTGGCGCCGTACACATCAGCTACCTCGACCCCTATAACGAACCCGATTTGATCGACGCGATGGCAAAGGCCGGCGTGACAGCGATCAGCATGGAAATGATTCCGCGTACGACCCGTGCGCAGAAGATGGACGCGCTGAGTTCGCAGGCCAACCTCGCCGGCTATGTGATGGTATTGCTCGCGGCGAACCAACTCGACCGCATCCTCCCGATGATGATGACACCTGCCGGTACACTCAGCCCATGCCGCGTCTTCGTGATCGGTGCCGGTGTCGCGGGTCTCCAGGCCATCGCGACGGCAAAGCGCCTGGGCGCGCGTGTCACGGCTTTTGACACCCGCCCCGTGGTCGCGGAACAGGTACAGTCACTCGGCGCCAAATTCCTCGACATCGACCTGGGTGAAACCGGCCAGACGAAGGATGGCTACGCGCGCGAACTGACGGCCGAACAGCTTGAACTGCAGCGCCAGGGGATGAAAGCCGCAATCGCCGAATCCGACATCGTCATCACGACCGCACAGGTATTCGGGCGGCCCGCGCCACGAATCGTGACCCGTGACATGGTAGAGGCGATGAAGACGGGCGGCGTCATTGTGGATATGGCCGTGGAATCAGGCGGCAACGTTGAAGGTTCGAAGCCCGACGAAACCGTTACGATCGGCGGCGCGACCATCATCGGGATATCCAACCTGCCTTCGGAAGTCCCGCGCGACGCGAGCCAGATGTACTCGTCGAACCTCTTCAATCTCGTCACCGAATACTGGGACCAGGAGAACAAGGTATTCAATCTCGATCCCGAGGACGACATCGTCAAGGGATGCGTGATTACACGCGACGGCGAGATCGTGAACGAGACCATCAAGAACCTACGCGCCCAGGGGAAATAACGTGGAAGTA
>JAGRIN010000477.1 GCA_020443245.1 Pseudomonadales bacterium | reverse complement strand
CCCGTTTCCGCCCGCAGCGTCACAGGCAGCCATCTTCGCGCGCGTGAGTGGATCGGTCGGACTTGCAAACGGCAGCTTGTCGATAATGAGACACTTTAGCCCGGTGCCTCTCGCGTCCACGCCTTCCCAGAAACTCTGTGTCGCGAGCAGCACGCAACCCTCGATCTGCGCAAACTTTTCCATGAGTTCCCGCTTCGGCAACGAACCTTGTACCACAACAGGCACATCATGCTCGTGCCTCAAACGAGTCGCTGCAATGTCCAGTGCGCGATAGCTCGTGAACAGGAAGAAAGTACGCCCCGGTACGGCGCGAAGAATCGGGATACATGCATCGAGCAACGCGATTGTGTGTTCATCTGTTCCGGGCCGCTCGCCCGTCCGCGGAACATATCCCCGCACCTGCCTCGCAAAGCAAAACGGACTCTCATACTGCTCGACCCGCGCATGCAGGAGACCCAGCAGCGTCTTCGTGTAAGCGAGATCACCGGCTACCGACAACGTTGCCGACGTGAATATCCAGGACGCGGGACTCGCCTGCACGCGCGCGCCAAAGGCCGCGGCGATCGATACGGGGGCCAGGTGTAGCGAAACGCCGCTACCGCTGCGCTCTACCCAGTGGGCATTGCCTTCGTCGCTGGACCCGGGCTCTGTCAGCATGGCAAAGGTATCGAGCAACGCCGCCGCCCGCTGGTAACAATGCGCCATCACGTGGCTACGCACTCGCGCATGGTCGAGCGAACGGTTCAGGCTGTCCAGGGATTCATCCACCGCCTCGGTCGCCGCTCGCACAGTATCCAGAACAAGAAGCGACGGGGCTGACGAGAACTCGCTGTCATGCACCGCCTTGACGAACCTCGCATTGGCCCGTTCGAGCGCTTCGACATGCGAGAGAAGCAGTGGGTCGTCCGCGCCAATCGCCACCGATTCCGACCTGATATCGCGGCACAGGTCGACGAACTGCGAGCTCGCCAGCCTCAGTCCGAAGAATTGGCGCGCGACGTCCGCTACCTGGTGCGCCTCGTCGAGAATAATCGTCCGGGCCGAGGGCAGTATCGAGGCAATGTTGTCGTCCACCATCGCAAGGTCGGCAAACAGCAGGTGATGGTTCACGACCACGATATCCGATTCGATCGCGCGGCGGCGCGCAAGGTACAAGGGACAGTTCTCGACCTGCGGGCATTGCTTGCCGAGGCAGTTCTGCGAGGTGCTGGTGATGAGTGGTCGAACAGATCGACCGGCTTCTTCATCGTAAAGTTCGGTAAGGTCCCCGGTTGTGGTGGTTGACCACCATCTCCTCACTTCCAGCAGTTCCCGTGCAATCTCGTTATCGGTTCCTGGCGCACGCGTGGCGAGATGACGCGCCAAACGATACGGGCACAGATAGTTGCGACGCCCCTTCAAGAGACTGACACGCTTTGTGTTCGATGTCGCACGACGAACCAGCGGCAAGTCTTTCAAAAAGAGTTGGTCCTGTAGCGTGCGCGTACCTGTCGAGATGATGGTTCGACCGTCCTGGAGCAGCGCCGGCACCAGGTAGGCATAGGTCTTGCCGGTACCGGTTCCTGCTTCAACGATCAGGTCTTCTTTGACCGTCATCGCGCGTGCAACACCGGCCGCCATGTCGCGCTGGCCCGGGCGCTCTACGTAGCCTGGCAGTATGCGTTCGATATCACCGCCCGGCTCGAAGAACGCAGAGACATCGCGGATGAACGATTCGTGTGTCGACACTGATTGGTATTGGAGGCGGGAAACCCTGGAGGGGAGATTATAACCCCGATGCCGGGCCGGACTTCAGAGCCCGTACGCGGCACCTGGGCCAGAATGCAAAAAAGCCCTCAAAATGAGGGCTTTTCGCACTACCTACTGCTACTTCCGAGCCGTCTTTCTTTTGGCTGTCTTCTTCTTGGCGGTCTTCTTCTTGGCTTTTGGCTTATCAGCTACTTCACCTTTTGCAGCAACTTTCTTCTTAGCTGCCTCTTTTTTCTCTTCTGCCATG
>JAGRIN010000476.1 GCA_020443245.1 Pseudomonadales bacterium | reverse complement strand
TAATATCTCCGGACCCTCAGTACGTGAGTTGGTCCGCAAGGTCTGTGATGCCTTTCTCGCGCAGCCGCTCGATCTCTGCTGCTGCTTCTTTCTGCTTTTGCCACATCTGCGCGTACGCACCTCCCTCGGCAACGAGTTCAGCGTGCGTGCCGCGTTCGATGATGCGGCCCGCGTCCAGCACAAGGATCTGGTCCGCGTGGATAATCGTCGACAGGCGATGGGCAATGACCATCGTTGTCCTGTCCCGCGAGACTTCGCGGAGCGCTGACTGTATCTCGCGTTCCGTACCGACATCGAGCGCCGATGTTGCCTCGTCGAGCACGAGGACCGGCGGATCTTTCAGGACGGTTCGCGCAATCGCCACGCGTTGTTTCTCTCCGCCGGAGAGTTTGAGTCCGCGTTCGCCTACACGGGTGTCATAGCCGCCCGGCAGCGCTTCGATGAAGTGATGGATACTGGCGAGACGCGCGGCGCCTGCAACTTCCTCGTCAGAGGCGTCCGGTCGACCGTAGCGAATGTTGTACCGAATCGTATCGTTGAAGAGCACCGTGTCCTGCGGGACGATGCCCACCGCGCTTCGAAGACTCTCCTGCGTGACTTGCCGCACGTCCTGCCCGTCGATGGTGACGCGCCCCGCGGTCACATCGTAAAACCTGTAGAGCAGCCGCGACAGGGTCGACTTCCCGGCGCCGGAAAGTCCGACGATAGCAGTCGTGGTACCCGGTGCAATCGTAAACGAGACGTCGTTGATTACCTGGCGTGCCGCGTCGTAACCAAAACTCACCTGTTCGAACCTGACCTTCCCGCGGGAAACAACCAGCGGGGTCGCACCAGGTTGCTCCTGTATTTCCGGCGTGAGGTCGAGAAGCTGGAACATGAACTCCATGTCGATCAGGGCCTGGCGGATCATGCGATAGGAAGAGCCGAGAAAACCCAGCGGGATAAAGAGTTGCAGCATGAAGGTGTTGAGCATCACGACTTCGCCGGTCGTGAGGTTGCCGTCCGCGTAGTCGCCGATGGCGAGCACGAGAATCGCGAGTTGGCAGAAAACGCGCACCAATAGTTGGCCACCGTTCAGGATACCGAGGGTATTCTGGCTCTTGACCGCTGCGGTCATGTATTCGCGCAGCGCGTCGTCGTAGCGGTTCGCCTCATACTTTTCGTTGCCGAAGTACTTGACGGTTTCGAAGTTGAGCAGGCTGTCGACGCCGATCGTCGTCGCGCGGGACTCCTGCGCGATCATCTGGCGCCGGAACTTTGTGCGCCATTCCGTGAAGAGCAGGGTAAAGGCGATGTAGGCGCCAACGGCAACGAGAATGACGGCGACGTACTTGAGGGGATAACCGCTTGCGAGATAGAGGCAAACGAACAGGATCTCGAACAATGTCGGCGCAATGTTGAACGCAAACAACCCGGTGATCTGTTGCAGGGCGGCGGTGCCGCGTTCGATCGCGCGCGACAGGCCGCCGGTCCGACGATCGAGGTGAAACCGCATGCTGAGTTCGTGCAGGTGCCGGAAGACCTTGAGGCCGAAGGTCCGCTGCGCCGATTCGGAGACCGGCGTGAAAATGGCGGCGCGGATTTCGGTCAGGAGTCCCGGCAGGAGGACCATCACGGCATAGAGCAACGCGAGGCCGGTGAGGGCGGACATCGCCTGCTCCGTGGCACTGCCACGAACGAGGTGTTCGAGGCCGTCGATGAGGTCCTTCAGGACGATCGGGCCGTAGACATTGGCGCTACGACCAAGGATGAGGCAGCCGAGAGCGAGCACGACCCGCAGCCGCATGGTGGGCTGGTCCCGGGGCCAGAGGAAGGGCAGTACTGAACGGATGACTTCCCGAACAGGGCGGTGTCGCGCGCCCTCCAGCGCCAGTGGTTCGCTGAATGCTTGCGCATGGGGATTGAAAGCCATGGCGCAATCTACTACGAAGCGTCCCCGCCGCCAATCCGGGACGGTCGATCCGACGAACGGCTAGAAAATGGATAAAAAAAAAAAAAAA
>JAGRIN010000475.1 GCA_020443245.1 Pseudomonadales bacterium | reverse complement strand
TCTGCTCGACACTTTCCACGACGGTGAGTGGGGCGGCACGGGCCAGCGATTCGACTGGGCGTGCATACCGGCGACGTCGTCGACGATCGTGCTCGCGGGCGGTCTCGACCCTGACAATGTGGCAGAGGCGATCAAGACGGCAAGGCCCTACGCGGTCGACATTTGCAGCGGCGTGGAGTCGAGCCGGGGCAAGAAAGATCATGCGAAGCTGGCGGCATTCTTTGCCGCCGTGAAACGCGCGGACGAGGAAAGCAATGAGTAACGTGACACCCGGCAAGAACGAACGCATTTCCGAAATGCCTGACGATACCGGACACTTCGGCCCTTATGGTGGGCGCTTCGTGCCAGAGACGCTGATGGAAGCGTTGTCCGAACTGGAACGCGAGTACACGAGGCTGCGAGAGGACCCGCAGTTCATCGCCGAGTTCGAGAGCGACCTTGCAAACTATGTCGGCCGACCTTCGCCATTGTATTTTGCCGAACGCCTGACACGTGAGATGGGGGGCGCGAAAATCCTGCTGAAGCGCGAGGATTTGAATCACACCGGCGCGCACAAGGTAAACAACTGCATCGGCCAGGCGCTGCTCGCCAAGCATATGGGCAAGCCCCGCGTGATCGCCGAGACGGGTGCGGGCCAGCATGGTGTCGCCGCGGCCACGGTGGCCGCACGATTCGGTCTCGAGTGCCACGTGTACATGGGCAGTGAAGACATCGAACGCCAGTCGCCGAACGTCTATCGCATGAAGCTTCTGGGCGCGGAAGTCATTCCGGTAACGTCGGGCTCTCGCACGTTGAAGGACGCACTCAGTGAAGCGATGCGTGACTGGGTCACGAACGTCGACAATACCTACTACATCATCGGTACCGTTGCCGGGCCGCATCCTTATCCGATGCTGGTTCGCGACTTCCAGTCAGTGATCGGTACGGAAACGAAGGCGCAATGCCAGCGACTCTTCGGGCGGTTGCCGGACGTGCTGGTTGCTTGCGTCGGAGGCGGTTCGAACGCAATGGGCATGTTCTACCCGTTCCTCGAGGATGAATCGGTGCGACTCGTAGGCGTCGAACCCGGTGGTCTCGGGCTCGCAACCGGCAAACATGCAGCGCCACTGTCGAGCGGTGAAGTGGGCGTGCTCCACGGCAACCGCACGTACCTCATGCAGGACGAGAACGGCCTGATTCTCGATACGTATTCCATCTCGGCGGGGCTCGATTACCCGGGAGTGGGTCCCGAGCATTCGTGGCTTAAGGACCTGGGGCGCGCCGAGTACGTCACGATCAACGATGACGAGGCGCTGGACGCCTGCCGGCGCCTCAACCGTCTCGAAGGCATCCTGCCCGCACTTGAATCTGCCCATGCGGTTGCCCACGCCATGAAGATGGCGAGCGCAATGAAGGAAGACGAGCTGATCGTCATCAACCTGTCGGGACGCGGGGACAAGGATATTCCAACGCTCGCGCGTATCGACGGCATTACGTTGTAAGACAGGAGAGTCCCTTGAGTCGTATCACATCCTGTTTCGAACGCCTCGCTAACGAGAATAGGAAGGCGCTGGTCGTTTACATCGTCGCGGGCGATCCCGTGAAATCCATTACTGTCGATCTTATGCATGCACTTGTCGATGCCGGTGTCGACCTGATCGAGCTCGGCGTACCGTTTACCGACCCTGAAGCCGACGGACCCGTTATCCAACTCGGCGCGCAACGTGCGCTCGACGTGGGGACGACGCTGAAAGATGTGATCGGCATGGTCGCGGAATTTCGCAAGACGGACGACACCACGCCGATCGTGCTGATGGGATACCTGAATCCGATTGAGAAGATGGGTTATGCGAATTTCGCCGAGAAGGCGGGCCGGGCGGGCGTCGACGGGACGATCAATGTCAACGTTCCGCCGGAAGAAGGCGAACTGCTCGACAAGAGCCTCATCGAACACGGCATCGATCCCGTCTACCTGATGGCGCCCACGACCACTGAGACGCGTGCCAAGCTCATCTTCTCCCGCGCGCGAGGCTTCGT
>JAGRIN010000474.1 GCA_020443245.1 Pseudomonadales bacterium | reverse complement strand
ATTGGAGTCGTGGCGATTTCGAGCTGGTGGAGCCGGGGCCGATACTGGAAGTCGAGTCGCAGGTCATCTCCGGACGCATGGTGATAACACGCGGTGAATTCAAGCCATTCCGGTATGGTGGCCAGGTGCTTGGCCCCTGGGCGTTCCTGATCCGGCAAGAGTTCAACGATGACGGCGAGATCATCTTCCAGGAAGACTGGATCAACTACTCGCCGAAGAAGATCCTGATTGGTGGCTAGACAACAATAAGAAAGAAGGAGAGTGATGTGCAGGTCAAAGACCCATTATTCATACTCTATGTGCGCGACATGGATCGCGCCGTCGCCTTCTGGCGCGACACATTCGAACTTGAAGTCACGCAACACACACCGGGTTGGTCGATGTTGCGATGTGGCGGCGCAACGATAGCGCTGCACATTCTCGGCCGAGATAGCTCGGAGACGGTTGCGCCGCATGCCGGGGTCAATCTCCACGTCGATGACCTGGACGCCGGTATCGCATCAGTGCTCGCGGCAGGAGGCGAGCATATTGTGACGCGTGAGCCGACCAGCTTCGTCCCGGTGCGGATGTGCGAGCTGCGCGACACGGAAGGCAATGGTTTCGAGCTGAGGCAGTTTGTTGCGACGGATCAAGAGGACCTGTCCGCCACGTCATAGCATCAGGCGGTTATTCCCCGATATCACCGTTCAGAGAGTGCGGTAGCCTGCGCACGCTTCAGCGGCTTCAGCAGGTAGTCCATTACTGTTTTCTCACCGGTCATGATGTCGACGGTTGCGACCATGCCCGGAATGATCGGCAAGGGGTTGTCATCGGTGCCGAGGTGGTTCTTGTCGGTGCGAACGTGGATCTTGAAGAACTGGTCGCCGCGCTCGTCGGTGATGGTGTCCGCGCTGATGAATTCGAGCTCGGCTTGCAGCCCGCCGTAGATCGCAAAATCGTATGCCGTGAGCTTCACCGTAGCCTGCTGGCCCGGATGAATGAACGCGATGTCGGCAGGGCGAATCCTCGCTTCGATGAGCAGGGTGTCGTTAGACGGGACGATCTCGACGAGGTCCATGCCGGGCTGGATGACGGCGCCGACAGTGTTCACGAGCACCTGCTTTACCGTACCGTCGACCGGTGAACGTACATCGGTACGGTTCACGCGATCTTCCAACGCGAGGTTGGAATAAGTGAGGCGGCCGAACTCGGTGCGCGCATCGTTGAGGTCTGATTGCGCCTCACGGTTGAATTGCTGTTTTCTTTCCGCGATCTTCTCTTCCGCCTCGGCGACCATTGCGCGCGCTTTCGGGATGGTGTGGCGAACTTCTTCGAGTTCGCCCACAGAATCGTTGACCGCCACCTGGAGACGGAGCAACTCGACCTGCGACACCGCGCCGGTCTTGACCAGTGGTTCGGTCATCGAGAGTTCCTGCTTGGCGAGTTCCGCGTTTGCGGAGAGCTTTTGTTCGCGGGCAAGCAGTTCGGCCAGCGCCTGCTTCTGCTGCGTCAATTGCTGGCTCAGGATATCGAGGGCGGACTGTAACTCGCGTTCGCGCGCGTCGTAGAGGTGCAGTTCGTTGTCGACAAGATCCTGCATGCCTTCCGGTATATCACTTGGTGGCACGAACGGCTTGCGCGCGATCTCGGCCTCAAGGCGCGCGATGCGTGCCTTCAGCGAAAACGCGTTGACCTTGCTCTCGTTGAACGACGAAGCAAACCGGGTGTCGTCCATGCGCATCAGGGTCTGGCCCTTGGCGACATGCTCACCCGCCTTGACAGCGACCTTGGACAGAATCCCGCCTTCGAGGTTTTGTACCACCTGGATCTTGCTGGAGGGGATCACTCGACCCTGCGCATGCGCCACTTCATCCACGTTGGCGAGGTTCGCCCACACCAGCGCCGTGACAAAGAAGACCAGCGTGAGCCACAGGATGGCATGCATGGCGATGGGCAGCGTCTCGACCTCGGCCGCAAATGTATCGGGCATGAAGCGTACGTCGTCGCGATGCGTCGCCATTAGGCTTGTCCTCCTTGCAAC
>JAGRIN010000473.1 GCA_020443245.1 Pseudomonadales bacterium | reverse complement strand
CCGTGCCCGATTGTCCGTGAGAGTGATGGCCTCGCCATGAGTTCACGTAACCTTCGCCTGGACGCGTGCGCGCGAGCGAAGGCGCCGCTGATCCACCAGCTGATTTCCAGCGAACTCGACGACGTCGCTGTGATCGAGCGCCTGACGGATGCAGGTTTTCGCGTCGACTACGTCGTAACGGAGCACGGGCGGCGATTCGCTGCCGCGCGCATCGGCGAGGTCGACAATGAAGTGCGTCTCATCGACAACGTAGCAATTGAAGGAGTATCACCATGATCCTGTGTCTCGACGTCGGCAACACCCAGATCTACGGCGGCCTGTTTGTCGACGAGCGTCTCAAGTTCCAGTTTCGCCGTACTTCCCAGCTTCGCAGTTCATCGGACGAACTCGGCGTGTTCTTCCGTTCTGTACTCCGGGAAAACGGCATCGACCCGGACGGTATCACGGAGGTGGCGATCTGCTGTGTCGTGCCGGACGTGATGTACTCGCTTCGCGCCGCGTGCCAGAAATACTTCAATACTGATCCGCTCGTGCTCCGGCCCGGTACGAAGACCGGACTCAAGATCAAGACGCGCGATCCGCGCGAGGTGGGCGCTGACAGGATTGCCGATGCGGTCGGTGCGGTGAGTCTCTATCCAGATCGCAACCTGATTGTCGCCGACTTCGGCACCGCGACCACAATCTGTGCCATCTCCCGGCAGAAAGAATTTCTGGGCGGCAACATCATTCCCGGCGTCAGGTTGTCGATGGAGGCGCTGGAGACGCGCACCGCACAACTTCCGTCGGTTGAGATCATGCCACCCGAGACTGCGGTCGGACGCTCGACGATCGAAAGCATCCAGTCCGGTCTCTACTGGTCGAACGTGGGAATGGTGAAAGAGCTTGTTTCGAGGATTACGACGGAAGTGTTCGGTGGTGAGCACCCGTTTGTGATCGGAACCGGTGGTTTCGCTCAGCTGTTCAACAGGGAGAAACTGTTCGATGCGGTGATTCCCGACCTGATCCTGACAGGCCTGCTGGAGGTTATCAGGTTGAACCGCCTGCCAGAGCCTGTTGCGAAGGCTGCGCCCTGACTTTCAGCAGGCGAAGGCGCCAGGCCGCGTATCGAATCACTTCGCGGCCGTGATGAATGAGAAGACAGATGTCCATGGGCTGAGTCCGTCCAGCCTTACAACATCGAGTTGATCGTCGCGCCCAGAAAGACAAGCAGGCATGACGCGTTGATGATATCGACGGCTTTGATCATTTTCATGGCGGTTCCCTCGCGCAGTGACAGGAGCCATTTAATCTGATCGAACCTGGCGGTGGCGTGACCCGCGTCACACTCGTTTTGCGCGTTGTCATTATTGTGATGGTGCGCACATCCTGTTCGTGACGAGCGCCCTCAGGCCTTTGATATACTCGCGTTTTTCCGGCCCTGGACGCGCTTCGTTGACCCGAAGATTCCTGCATCCGATAGCAGCGATGCTCATCGTACTGGTTGTCTACTGGGCAGCGATGCCCACGACGATCACGCTCGAGGATGCGGGCCTCTTCCAGATGGTCTGTCACCTCGGCGGTATTGCGCATCCACCAGGCTATCCACTGTTCACGATGGTTTGCGGCGCTTTGCTGCATGACCACGGCGTGACGGGCGGTAACCTTCTGTCGGCGATTTCGGGCGCTTTGGCGGTGGCGATCTGTCACGTCGCCTGTTTCGAGCTGACACGCGAGCGGATATTCGCTTATGTCGCCAGCCTCGGTTGGGGGCTCTCGGCCACGTTCTTTTCGCAGGCGATCATCATCGAGGTGTACGCGCCGGCTGCGCTCCTGTTTGCTGTCTGCTTGTGGCTCCTTGTCCGCTTCCGTCAAGAGGACGATGACCGGTACTGGTTTGCTCTTTGCTTTGCGTTCGGTCTTTCGCTGTCGAACCATTGGCCGCTGATGCTCCTCGCGGCGCCCGGACTCGCCGTGCTCGCGACGCCGGCGCTACCGGGTCTGCTACGACGGGCGCGGCGCGTGTGGTTTCTGCCCGCAAGCGTCC
>JAGRIN010000472.1 GCA_020443245.1 Pseudomonadales bacterium | reverse complement strand
TTCGCCAATGCAGCCAGTGTGAGGCGGTGTCCGCGTCTTGCCGCTGGCCGCAGGAGCCTGGCACGCCCCCGTTCCGGCCACGCAGATGATGTCAGACGAAGAGGCGGCACAGACATGCCGCCGCGCAAGATCAACGGCGGGAAGAAACCCCAGCCAACGACGCCGGCCGCGATGTGTCGCCCGCCTCCAGGCCGACCCAGACCTTCGGATTGAGATAAGATTGGCGCATGACGAATTGATAGGGCGTCTTGAACCAGATTTTGACCCCGTCCACCTTGTTGTCGAGGACGAAATCTCCCTGAGCCGTTCGCGCGGTGAGAACCGCATGACCTTCACCGCGTTCGTCGCGCACGACAGTCATCAGAAGGGAGCTGGCCGGCCAGCCCCGTTCCATCAGCAACTTGCGCTTCATCAGCGCATAGTCCTCGCAATCACCGGCGGTAGCCGGCAGCGTCCAGTACTCGGTGACGCCGTAGATTTCCATGTCTGTGAGGGGCTTGATGGCGCGATTGACCGAGCGATTGATCGCGTCGAGCTCCGACAGCCGTTCCGGCGTCGCCTCGAGCCGGGCTTCCTCTCGACCATCAGTGCTGCATTCCACAGCGTTGGCCTCACAGAAGCGAACAAAACCGTAGGGCGCCTGCGCTAGCCCATAGATGCGCATGAATGCCGACTGATAGGTGCCGACGGCCGGACCCGACTGAACCGGATCGGCAGACACCCCAGTGGACCAGGCAACGCTCGCGAGCGTTGCTACCAACATTGCAACTGACCGACGCAACATCACATACCCCGTAGTACTCGCTCTAGAGTAACCAAGTTCCCTGCATTTCGCCTCAACGAACTTCATCGAATTCGCTTCAAACTGTTCCGATCGCGTCGCAGCCTGAGACTTGCGAACTGAAGCCGCTGAAATCTCAGAAGAAACTCTTTTTGATGACCTCTGGTTCCTGAACCTGGATGAAGCGGACGGCGATGCCGCGCTCATGGTGGCGGACGACTTCTGCGCGCACCTTGCCGAGCAGAACCTCGCTGCCAAGCGGTGGACGGGCTTCGGTCGCCACGTTGGCGCCCGACAGCGAGACGTCGATGATCTGCGCCTGTAGCGTGATCTCGTCGCTGAGCTTCAGCGTATTGGTATTACGGACCGGCAGGATGCGATCGTGCTTGCGCGCTTCGGCGTCCTCCAGCTCGTGGCGGTTGACAAGCCACGTGATGCGCGCGGCAAGCTTCTCGCGCTTGTGCTGGGTCGCGGAAAGAGTCATGGCAAAGCCGCCCTGAAACAGGCGGACGACGGTCCCCTCAAGGCCGCCGAGTTCGTCGATATAGACGATGATGCGTTCGCCCATCTCGGGATGAACGGGTGTCTCCAGGCTGAGACCGCCGACGGAAATGTCACGCAGCTGGCAGGCGTATTCGTGGCGATCTTCGCGCATGAAGCGGCCGATCAGCTTCAGTGCGAAACGCTTGTGGAGACGGCGTTCGGGCTCGACGAGGCGGCCTGGAACGTGATCGCTTTGGGTGTCGAACAAGGCCTGCACGGTCATGTTCCAGAGATCCTCAGAAGCACCGGTTCGAGCATTAGGGGCGACCCGTGCTCCAGGTTCTGGTGACCTGGGTCGTAATAGGCACGCCCGTCTCACATGAGTATGCGAGGCAGGCCTTAATGAGAGGCTAACTGAGGGGGTCTTTTTGGGACAACGGCGTGACCGGCTTTGGGCGATCGGCGCGCTTCGGGCCGCCCAACACGGGAATTTGTTTGAAGGTGCCGCACATGCAGGCGATTCCGGATCACAGCCGGCAGCGGTCGAAACCTGTGGACGAGACCGAGCCGGATCTAAAAGCAGTCCTGCCCTGGGTTGCGGGTACCTAAGCGGAAAAAAGAGAACAGTCAGCCGTCGCTGGCGTCGGTGCTCGCCTGGGTCTTTCCTAGCCCGCCCTCATAGACACGGAAGTGTCTCCGGTCGATGCGCACGATGCGGGCGTTGCGTACATGGGGCGACAGGGGTGTCTGGCGGCTATGAT
>JAGRIN010000471.1 GCA_020443245.1 Pseudomonadales bacterium | reverse complement strand
GTACTCGATGATCGGGTCTTTGCCGAGGCGGATGGTGCAGCCACCGGCAGAGCGTTCGGCGGAGGCGTCGGACAACTCGAAAGCCTGTTCGACTTTCAGGTTCGGCAGCCCTTCGATTTCAAGGATGCGGCCAGAGAAGATGTTCTTCTTGCCTTCCTTCGCAACGGTGAGCAGACCTTTCTGGATCGCCGCGTAGGGAATCGCGTTCACGAGGTCACGCAGCGTGATGCCGGGCTGCATTTCGCCCTTGAACCGCACGAGCACAGACTCCGGCATGTCGAGGGGCATGACGCCGATGGCCGCCGCGAACGCCACGAGGCCGGAACCGGCCGGGAAGCTGATGCCAATGGGAAAACGTGTATGGGAGTCGCCGCCGGTGCCGACGGTGTCGGGCAACAGCATGCGGTTCAGCCAGGAGTGGATGATGCCGTCGCCCGGGCGCAGGGCTACGCCGCCCCGGGTCTGGATGAAGTCGGGCAGCGTGTGTTGGGTTTCGATGTCGACGGGCTTTGGATACGCCGCCGTGTGACAGAACGATTGCATGACCAGGTCTGCCGAGAAGCCGAGACAGGCGAGCTCTTTCAGCTCGTCACGCGTCATCGGGCCCGTGGTGTCCTGTGAACCCACGGTCGTCATGCGCGGCTCGCAATACGTGCCTGGGCGAACGCCTTCAACGCCGCAAGCCTTGCCGACGATCTTCTGTGCCAGTGTGAAGCCTTTGCTGGACTCGGAAGTCGGGGCAGGGCGACGGAATGCCTCGGACGGGCCGAGACCGAGCGCCTCACGCGCCTTGTCAGTCAGGCTGCGGCCGATAATGAGGGGGATACGACCACCGGCCTGCACTTCGTCGAGCAGCACTTCGGTTGCGAGCTTGAACTCGGAGATCACCTCGCCCGACTTGTCGTCTAGGATCTTGCCCTCGTAGGGCTTGATGACAATCACGTCACCCATATTCATTTTCGATACGTCGCATTCGATCGGCAGGGCGCCGGAGTCTTCCATCGTGTTGAAGAAGATCGGCGCGATCTTGCCGCCAAGGCACACGCCGCCAACGCGTTTGTTGGGCACGTACGGAATGTCTTTACCGATGTGCCAGATGACCGAGTTCGTTGCCGATTTGCGCGAGGAGCCTGTACCGACTACGTCGCCCACAAACGCGAGCGGGTTGCCGGTGTTCTTGAGCTGGTCGATCGTCTCGAGCGGTTTTTCCATACTCTTGACCAGCATGGCCTGCGCGTGAAGCGGAATATCGGGTCGACTCCAGGCGTCGCCGGCCGGCGAGAGATCGTCAGTGTTGGTCTCGCCTTCCACCATGAAGACAGTGACCTTGATCTCCTCGTCGACTTTCGGCTTCGAGGTAAACCAGTCGGCATTGGCCCAGGACTCGAGGACCGCCTTCGCGTTGGCATTGGTCTTCGCCTTCTCGACCACATCGTGGAACGCGTCGAACATCAGCAGCGTATGGGAGAGTTGCTCGGCCGCGACCGGTCCAAGCTCAGCATCGTCCAGCAGGTCCACCAGCGACTCGATGTTGTAGCCGCCGAGCATGGTGCCGAGGAGTTCGATCGCCTTCTTGCGATCGATCAGGGGCGAGGATGTCTCACCCTTGGCGAGGGCAGCGAGGAAGGCGGCCTTCACGTAAGCGGCGTCGTCCACGCCCGGTGGTACACGGTTGGTGATCAGATCGAGGATGAAGGCCTCTTCGCCCGCCGGCGGTGCTTTCAATAGCTCAACCAACTGGTTAACCTGCTCGGCGGACAGCGGTTTGGGTTCGACTCCTTCGGCCGCCCTTTCGGCGACGTGCTGACGATAGGCTTCTAACACTGGGATTTCCTCGCTTCTGATGTAATGGCACGGACCGTGCCGTTAGGCGCGCCGTAGTGTACTCCAACGGGGCCAGAAAGTTAAGTGGCGCCACGTTAAGTCAACATTAAGAACGTGCTGCAAGTTTATGAAAATAAATGACTTCCTGCTTTGTAGAACACCTGCGGCGTGGACAGCGGAGGCGCCTCGCCAGTTGCCCCTGCTG
>JAGRIN010000470.1 GCA_020443245.1 Pseudomonadales bacterium | reverse complement strand
CGGCGATGACCTTCTCCCCGCAGCCGCGTGGGTCCAGCATCGGCCACGGTATACGCCGGTCGCGCGCCGACGTGCCGACGACGAGATGACAGCCCGCAATGGCTTCGTCCACGCTCGCGACAACGGTCGCGCTTTCAACAACATCGGTTGCGCTCGCAGAACGCCAGATCGCCTTCTCGCTCGGGAAATCACGAGGATTCACCAGATAAAGACGACTAAGGCCCATATTCTTCATTGCGCGGGCAGCGGCGCCGATGTTACCGGGATGGGTGGTTTCCACGAGGACGATACGGACGTGGGGGAAGCTCGTAGGCGTTGTCATGAGGCCGGAGTATAGCGGGTGGGGAATACCACGTCGTCCTGAGCCCAGCGAAGGACCTCAGCGGTTGTTCGTCATCCCTTGCGTGGAGCTTTCGAGGGGTTGGAAAGAGTCTGGTGGGAAGGATTCTATAAGGTACGAGCAAAGCTCCGGGCGCGAGGTCCTTCGACTCCGCATGCCTTTGGCGTGCTCCGCTCAGGATGACGCTTGAAGACGTTTTGCGGTAGTATGCGCGGCCTGAAATTCGCTCTTTAACATCGGACTCCACTATGCAGCCCATGGCTACCATGGCGCTCCGCGCTGCAAGGCAGGCGGGACAGCGCATTGCACGCGCCTTCGATCGGCCGGACACCATCAAGGTTTCGGAGAAAGCGCGCAACGACTTTGTCACCAACATCGACAGGGAATCGGAATACATCATTGTCGAGGCGCTGAAGGCTGCATACCCGAAGCATGCGTTTCGCGGCGAAGAAGGCGCGAACGAGGGCGTCGGGGAGTCCGACTTCGAGTGGATCATCGATCCCATCGACGGTACCTACAACTTCGTTCGCGGCATTCCGCATTTCTGCATCTCCATCGGCTGCATTCACAAGGGCAGGCTGGAGCACGGCGTCATTCTCGACCCGCTTCGCCAGGAGGAATTCGTCGCGAGCCGGGGCCATGGTTGCCAGTTGAACGGCAGGCGCCTTCGCGTCAGCAAAACGGAGTCTCTCGATGGCGCGGGCATCTCGACGGGCGGCCGGGAAAATTCGGAAGTCTCCGACCGGCAGAGCGCCCTCTACAAGGAACTACTCGAAGAAGGCGCAAAGATGCGCCAGGCCGGCAGCGCAGCGCTGGATCTCGCGTATGTCGCGGCCGGACGCCTCGATGCCATGTGGATGCGCAAGCTGAACCTTTGGGATATGGCGGCCGGTGCGCTGATGGTGACGGAAGCGGGCGGACTGCTCGGCGACTTTGACGGCAGTGCGAACTACCTGAAGTCCGGCGACATCGTCGCGGGCTCACCGAAGGTCTTCAAGTACTTTGCCCCGATGGTGAAACGGCACTTCGCCGGTCAGTGATCGTGGCCGTGCGGGCGTGCGGCAAAAGCTTCGGTCCGCGTCACAATTTCACTCGCATCGCAGACCTGCTTTCGCGCTAACAATCCTGTGAAGGCTGCGAGAAACAAATCGAAGTATTCGTACGCCTCGCCGGATTCGTGTGCGCGATCCCAGCCGTCGACCTGCTCGATCAACGCCGCGCGGAATTCATCCCATTCGTAGAGCCCCTGCTCGCACAAGAGCCTGGCCATTCCGAACACCCGTCCCTGCCAGGGCGCCTCGAACACGACCTCGCCGTTTGCCATCGGCGGGGCAAGACGACCTTCAAGCTCCAACGAGTTTCTCCACGCCGATCATCGCATCACGCGTGACGAGCGCGGCCAGTTCTTCCTCGCCAAGCCCGCCAGTTCCGGCCGGTCGCTCCGGGAGCACCATATATCGCACTTCCGCACTGGAATCCCACACGCGTATTTCCACGTTGTCATCCAGTTCGAGCCCCATTTCGGCCAGCACCGTCCGCGGTTCGCGAACGATTCGAGACCGGTAGGCCGGGTCCTTGTACCATCGCGGCGGCAGGCCCAGCACGGCCCACGGATAACAGGAGCAAAGCGTGCACACCACGGCGTTGTGTACTGAAGGTGTGTTCTCCACCACCACGAGCTTGTCGCATTCACCACCCTCGA
>JAGRIN010000469.1 GCA_020443245.1 Pseudomonadales bacterium | reverse complement strand
GCAGAATTTGCACTCGCGGCATTCTGCGGTGTAGAGCGGGATCACATGGTCGCCCGGCGCGACTGAGGTGACGCCCGGGCCGACTTCCTCGACGACCGCGCCGCCCTCGTGACCGAGGATAGTCGGAAAGATGCCTTCCGGGTCGGCACCCGAGAGGGTGAAGGCGTCAGTGTGGCAGACGCCCGTCGCGACATTGCGGATCAGCACCTCGCCCGCGCGAGGTCCTTCAACCTCGACTTCCTCAATCTCGAGCGGTTGTCCCGCAGCCCACGCCACAGCGGCCCGTGATTTCATCGCGTTCTCCTCATGCGTTCGGGATTGACTAGCGGGCGAGAGTATCGCACCCGCGCCCGGCGGGAAAGGCGCTAAGGCACCTCGAAGGAAATGCCCAGGTAAAGGGAGCGAGGTTCACCGACGAAGTAGCGGTCGACACCGAAGGCGTAGTCCGCCCGCTCCGCATACAAGGTGTCTGTCAGGTTCGTCACGCGCAGCCAGGTGGCCAGCTGGTCGGTCGGGCGGTACTGCATGCGCAACGTGACCAGGTTGTGCCCCGCATAAGGGTGCTCGTTCTCGGGATCCTCGAAGTAGCGACCGACGTGAGCGATCTCGATTTCGCCGGACAGGGTGTCCAGGGGCCGCCACGCAAGGCGGATCGATCCCAGGTTGCGCGGCGCGGTATCGATGTCGTTGCCCTCGATGTCGACGCTCGCGAGCGCGGGGTTGTTTTCGTATTGGTGAATGGCGTAGGTCCAGTCGAGACTGGCCGTTAGCGTATCGCCAATTGTCCAGGCGAGATCGAACTCGATGCCCTTGTGGGACGTCTTGCCGTTGTCGACGTTGCGTCGGTCATTGTCGCGGAAGATGAAGTTGTCCTTGCGCATCACATAGGTCGCAAGGTCATAGGACAGGGGTCCGGTATCTCCACGCAAGCCGATTTCCAGGCTGTCCAGTCGCTCCGAGTCGATGTTCGCCACATCCTGGTCGCCCTGCAGGCGATACAGTTCGGTCGTCTCCGGTGCACGGAAGCCTCGAGACAGATAAGCATAGGCTTGTGAAGTGGGCGATAGCGCGTAGTGCAAGCCGAGCTTGGGAGAGAAGTTGTTGAAGTTGTCGTGTCGGTCCGCCGGCCGGCTGAATCGGCAACCGCCGAACCCGCAAGGCGTCCCGTCGTCCCGTGTGCGACCGTCCGGCAGGTGATTGTCATAGCGATAGCCGACATGTTCTGCACGAAGTCCGGCGATGAGTTCGACCCTGTCGGTCGGGTGGAACCTGCGTTGGACGAATCCCGCAAGCGTGAAGGCATCGACATCGTAATCGTAGTGATCGCCCTCGGGGATTGTCGCGACGAGAAAGGCGCTCCCGGTTGTGGGGCCTGGTTGGGTTTCTTTCAGGAATCCGCGGGTGAACTCGGTATCGACGCCGAAAGTCAGGTCTTCGAGGTACCAGGCCGACTGCACGCCCACGCTTTCCTGTCCGTTTTCCTCGATCGCCTGGCCCGGCAGGAAATGCTGGATGAATCGCATGCCGGTCTTTCGCAGATAGGGTGTGATGACAAAGCGCGTGTCGCCGTGTTCCTTTTGGAACCGGCTCCAGGCGCGTGCCGACCAGGTATCCCGATAAGCCTCCGGGTTGGGGTTCGACTTCCGCACCGCGTCGTCTTTGTAAGATTCGAACCCCTCGATGTATCCCGCCGTTTCCTGGTTCAGGTTGGTGGCGGAGATCGCAGAGGTAACGTCGAAATCGCGCCAGTTGTAATGTGATTTGAAGGTGGCCTTTTGTTGGTCGAAGCCCGAATCGTCCTTGTAACCACCATCGCTGGTGCCATTGGCGTCGAGGCGCATTGCATCGTTGCCGAGCGAACCGTTGATGCGGTAGTAGTCGTGCGGGCCGACATCCAGGCCAATCTGCCGGACAGGGGTCACCGACGGCGTGATGACGTTGACCATGCCATGCATGCCATTCGAACCATACAGGACCCCGGCCGGCCCTTTGATGACTTCGATGCGCCTCGCCTGCTCCGAATTCGCATCGAAGAGCTCGTTGACG
>JAGRIN010000045.1 GCA_020443245.1 Pseudomonadales bacterium | reverse complement strand
CTTGGCCTCGCGAGCGACGCGATACTGATCCGCGGTACGTCGCACGCTGCTGGCAACTGGGCCGGGCTCTGGGACAGGTCGGCAATTGAAAGCGATTACGCAGAGATGATCGGGCGCCTTACCCAAAGCGCGGCACGACTCGGCACGTTGCCAATCCGGACAGCCCGCCTCGAGAGCTTCAGGCTCGGCGGCGCCGGGATCAACCTGCTCGCCAAGGACCCTTTGCTGCCTGCGCAAATGATCGACGTTGACGCGCGCAAGTCGCTCTGGACCGCCATGATTTCTTACGACGAACTGGGCAAACGTGTGTGGGCGCACGGCCTGGGTGCCTCCGTACGAGGAGAACGCCTGCCTGTCCCCCTGCTTGCCGAATCGATGATGGAGCCATCATGAAAATCAACGAGATCCTCACCCCTGACGAACTCGCGCTGGTGACCCGGCGCAGCGACGCGCGCGGTGCCTGGATGGTGTTTTGCCAGTGGGCGATCGTCATCGGCATCTTCGTGGTGGCCGCAACCTGGACCAATCCCCTCACTTTGATTGTTGGTACGATCCTGCTGGGCGGTCGCCATCTCGGCTTTGGCGTACTGGGTCATGAGTGCGGTCACCGCACGTTGTTTCGATCCAAATGGCTCAACGATTTCGTCGGCGACTGGATCGTGACGCCGCCGCGATTCGGCAACAACCGCGCATACATGCGCGGTCATCTGAAACATCACCGTCTCGCCGGCACCAGGGACGATCCTGATCTCGGAAACTATCGCGACTACCCGATCACGACAGAGAGGCTGAAACGCAAGCTCACGCGCGATTTCACGGGCCAGACTGGCTGGCGGGAAGTCAAGCGGATCGGGCTCGCGCTGGCGAATCTGCACAAGCTACCAGGGGAATCTCGCAACGCGTTGCTGAAGGGTGTCGCCATGAACCTCGCGGGTCTCCTTCTGCTGACGGCATTCGGAGAGGGCTGGCTCTACTTGATGTGGGTCGCCGCGTTCGTCTTTGTACAACCTGCCATATCGCGCATCCGGCAAGTGGCTGAACACGCGGCGGTGCCGGATCTTTACGACCTCGACCCGCGCAAGAATACACGCACGATCTACGCAAGGTGGCCGGAGCGGCTGGTCTTTGCGCCGCATCGTGTGAATTATCACCTTGAACACCACATGCTGGCCTCGGTACCGGCATACCGGCTGAAGACGCTGCATGAAATTCTGGCGAAGAAAGGCTACTACGACGACGTCGACTTCCCGGTCGGCTACCTCGACCTGCTCGGGCGCGTGACCGCACCAGTCGAGACCGTACCGGCCTGACCCTTACAGGACTGTTTCGTCCAACAGGTACTCGACCGCTTCTATACGCTTCACATCGGCCTCCCACGGGAGGCCGGCATTGATCGTCCAGACAAAGCTCATCGTCGCGTCCACATAAGCCGACTCGATCATGTGGCGAGGCGGAAGATGGATAACCGGTGATAATGTCTCGACGCGGGTACGGACGACCTCTGCCAGCGATTCGAGGCTCGCTTTCTCTACTGTCGATGCACCGGGCACTTCGTCCTCGAGAAAGTTGTGGATGAAGCGACCGCACTCCATCGACTTCGGGCCAATCACGCCCTTGGGATCGATCGCACGAAAGCCTGTCTCATCGTCGACCAGGATGTTTTCGTGGTGCAAGTCGCCGTGCAACAGCCACTTGCCGGGATCGCGCGCTTCAATTTGTGGATACAGGCGTTCGGCACGTTCGACGTGGCGGTAGAAAGACGCCGAACTCCTGAACTTTTGCCGGAACTCTGCAAAGGCCTTTTCGAGCCAATCTGAAAACGTGGGCAGACGCTCGTGTGAGGCCAGTGCAATCGGCAATGTCGCGAAGAGATCAATCGGCACGAAGGAACGTTCGATCGACTGCGCCGTTTCGCGAAAAGTCCGGCCCGGATGGACGCGAGCCATCAGCGTCGCGCCAAGTTCCTCGCTGCAGTCGATCAACGCGGCGGCATGGCGACCGGCATAGCAGCGCAGCGCGACCATCTCGGTGACTTGTTCCGGATGCGGATGACCAACCTTGAGCACAACATCCTGGCCGCCGCGACGACCGAAGAACACCACGTTGATCGGATACCCCGCGCTTGCAACCGAGTCGAGTTCGAGCGACCAACGCGCGGCGCAGGTTTCGACAAGCTCGCCGAAACCCGCTATCCACTCACGTCCGACGTTGCCAAACTCCCTCTCAATCGCTTCCTGCTTGTGCGCAGGGAGTACCTTGAGCGCCGGGTCGACTGGCAAGTCAGTCGGCCTCGAACATCTTCTGGATGCTGGAGAAATCCTTGCGGCCAAATCCCTGGTGACGATGGTTGAGATACAGGTTGCGCGCAAGCGATCCCATCGGCGTCGACGTACCGGCCTCCATCGCGGCTTCCATCGCGAGGCCGAGATCCTTGATCATCAGGTCGACGAGAAAGCCGCCTTCATAGTCGCGTGATGCGGGGACGTTCTCCATTACGCCGGGCCACGGATTGTAGACTTCAAGTGCCCAGTTGCCGCCCGAACTCTTGCGCATGATTTCCGACAAGACCGCGGGATCGAGGCCCTTCGAGACGCCAAGCTGAAGCGCTTCGGCCGTCCCGGTCATGAGTACGGACAGCAGCATGTTGTTGCAGATCTTTGCGACTTGCCCCGCGCCCGCATCGCCGGCATGGAACAGGTTCTTGCCCATGTCCGCCAAAATAGGCCTCGCGCGTTCGAACGCCTCGGTACTGCCACCGACGATAAACGTCAGCGTGCCGGCGACCGCACCGCCAACACCGCCGGAGACAGGCGCATCGATCATTGCGATCCCTTTCTCCGACGCTGCGGTGGCGACTTTGACCGCTGACGAGGGTGCGATGGTGCTGGAGTCCACGACCAGTGTCGCTGGATCGATTCGCTCGAGCAGGCCGCTCTTCCCAAGGTACAACGACTCGACGTGCACCGAAGCCGGCAGCATCGAGATCAGCACCTCGACGTCTGTCACGGCGGCCGCGGCTGACTCGGCAACCGTCGCGCCATCCCTGGCCAGCGGCTTCGTGAGATCGTCGACGATATCGAAGACCTTGACGCTGTGCCCGGCCTTCAGCAGGTTGGTTGCCATTGGCCCGCCCATGTTGCCGAGGCCGATAAATCCGATCTTAGCCATTATGTTGCCTCCTTCGCTGCCAGGTCGCGGAGCGGATTGCCCCCTGCAACCGGCAACACAAAGTGTTCGTTCACGTAATCTTCCGGTACCTCGGCAAGGCTCGCATGTCGCCAGGCAGGCGTATTGTCCCGATCGATCAGTCGCGCGCGTATGCCCTCGACAAAGTCCGGATGCCGACTGCATTGGATCGCAATCGCGAGTTCGAGTTCGAACGTCTTGCCGAGCGACAGTCCCTGCGCACGCGTGATCTGTTCGTGCACGACGTGCGCGGTGACGGGGCAGCCCGCACGGAAGGTTGCGAATGCGCGCGACAACCAATCGTCCTCGGGCTCGACGCCGGACACCAGTTCGCCAAAGCGTGTTGCAGGACGCTTGTGGCGCAGGCTCTCCGTCACGAGGGCCAGGATGGTGTTCTCATGACCGGCAAGCGCCTCCGGCGGCAGGGCTTCGGCCGATGCAGCCATTCGATGCGCAGCTTCGTCGATCAACTCGCCATTCATCGCCGCATCGAGCGTCCAGTTCGCATTGATGAGTGCGTCGAAAAGCGCCTGCTTGTCGCCCGCCCGGACAACATGATCGATGAGCCCGACTCGCTGTCCATCCCGCGCCGTGAGCTGGCAACCGGTCCAGGCAATAAAGTGGGACAAATGAGCGGGCATGCGCGCAAGAAACCATGTCGCCCCCGCATCGGGAAACAGCCCGATCGTGATCTCCGGCATCGCGATGCGCGATTGCTCCGTCCCGATTCTGTGACTGCAGGCGGCCATGACACCCAGTCCGCCTCCCATCACAAATCCCGTGGCCCACGCGATGACCGGCTTCGGGTAGGTGTGGAGCAGGAAGTCGAGTCGGTACTCGCGTTCGAAGAAAGCATCCGCATAAGGGTTCGGGCCGCCGGGGTGTTCCCGCATGGATTTGTACAAATCCTGGATGTCGCCGCCCGCCGAAAATGCACGCTCGCCTGCGCCCTGGATCAGGATCGCGACCACCGACTCGTCCTCGCGCCACGCGTGAAGCTTCGCCGTCAAAAGGTCGATCATCGGCAGGCTCAGGCTATTCAGCGTCTTCTCGCTGTTCAGCGTCGCAACGCCCACCCGATGCCCACTCCGGGTGTCTCGTGTTTCAAACAGAACCGGTTCCATTGACTTGCGCCCTAGCGGTTTTTCCAGACCGGTTTACGTTTTTCGAGGAATGCATTCACGCCTTCCGCCTGGTCTTCGGTGTCGAACAGGTCGACGAACGCATCGCGTTCGACAGAGTAGGCATCGGTGATCGAACCCGCGCGCGCGGCCTGGATCAGGCCCTTGCACGCCGCAACGCTCTTCGGGCTCTGGTTCTCGACCATCTTTGCGAGCGCCGCTGCACGTGCGTGGCTCTCTCCCTTGCCGACGACTTCCTCGACAAGGCCGATACGAAGTGCCGTCGGGGCATCGGCACGCTCCCCGCACAAAATCATACGCTTTGCCCATCCTTCACCGACGAGCCAGGAGAGGTGCTGGGTGCCGAGACCGGATGGCAGCAGGCCGACAGTCGCCTCAGGCAATGCCATGACTGCCTGCTCTTCTGCGATACGAATATCGCACGCCATCGCACACTCAAGGCCACCACCCATCGCGAAGCCGTTCACCGCAGCAATGGACACACCACGGAAGTTCGACAGCGCTTCAAAGGCCTCACCGAACTTGTCGGCAAGGTCGCGGGCGATTTTTTTGTCACCGCTCGCGAACATCTTGAGATCCGCGCCGGCCGAGAAGAATTTCTCGCCCGCGCCGGTGATGACAAGGGAGTAAACCTCGTCGTTGGCATTGAGTTCACCGATGAGGTCCCGCAGTGCCGGCAGGTTCTCGGCATCCCAGGTATTGGCGGGCGGGTTATCGATCGTGATGAACGCTGTGTGGCCCTCGATCTTGCATTTGAGCTTTTCCGACATGATGTGTCCCTTGATTCCAATAAGGTGATGCTAGTCGATCGATATCTCTGCCGAGAGGAGACGACGAGCGACGATCAGGCGCATGATTTCGTTGGTGCCTTCGAGTATCTGGTGCACGCGCGTATCCCGAATGTAGCGTTCGAGCGGATATTCCTGCATGTAGCCATAGCCGCCGTGAATCTGCAGCGCGTCGTTGCAGACTTCGAAGCCCACATCGGTCGCGAACCGCTTGGCCATCGCGGCATAGGTTGTCGCTTCGGGATGGCCGGCATCCACACGCGCCGCGGCGAGCCTGACCATCTGACGTGCGGCGACGAGGTTGGTTGCCATGTCCGCCAGCTTGAATTGCAGCGCCTGGAAGCTTGCGAGCGGCTCACCGAATTGCTCGCGTTCCAGCATATATGCACGCGCACGATCGAGTGCTGCCTGTGCCGTGCCGACCGAACAGGTCGCGATGTTGATGCGCCCGCCGTCGAGTCCCTTCATCGCGATACGAAAACCGTCGCCCTCGTTGCCGAGACGATTTGCAGCCGGCACTTCGACGTCTTCAAATGTCACTTCCCGCGTCGGCTGGCTGTGCCAGCCCATCTTCTCGAGATTGTTGCCGAATGTGACGCCAGGCGAATCAGCGGGAATCACCAGGGTCGTGATCCCTCGATTGCCGGTGTCGGCGGTACGAACCATCACGACCAGTACATCAGTGGCGCCGGCACCGGAGATAAACATCTTGGTGCCGCTCACAATGTACTTGTCGCCTGACAAGGTCGCACGGGTGCGCAGGGAACCCGCATCCGATCCGGCACCAGCCTCAGTCAGGCAATAACTTGCCAGTCGCTCGCCGCACGTCAGTGAAGGGCATTCACGCTCTGCCAGCTCTGCCGACCCGAAGGTCGCGATCATCCACGTCGCCATATTGTGGATCGAAATGAACGCCGTGGTAGAGGTGCATCCCATCGCAAGTTGTTCGAGGATGATCGCCGAGTCGAGCCGCGGGAGCGCCATGCCGCCCACGCTCTCTGGACAATAGAGGCCGCAGAAGCCCAGTTCGCCGGCGCGCGCGATCACGTCCCTGGGAAAGTGTTTGTCCACATCCCACGCCGCTGCATTCGGCTCGAATTCCGCCCGCGCAAACGTCCGCGCCGCCTGCTGGTAAGCGAGCTGGTCTTCGGTGAGATCGAAGTCCATGCCTACTTCAGGGCAATTGTCATGTTGGCGTCGCCCACCGGCTCCGAAGAGAACCAGCGTGCAGTGATGGTCTTGGTTTCGGTGTAGAAGCGAATGGCTTGTTTACCATAGGCGTGCTGGTCGCCATAGAACGAGTTCTTCCAGCCGGTGAAGCTGAAGAACGGCAGTGGCACGGGAATCGGAATATTGATGCCGACCTGGCCGACTTCGATCTCACTCTGGAACTTGCGCGCCGCACCACCTGAGGACGTAAACAGCGAGACGCCATTGCCATAGGGGTTCTTGTTGATGAGATCAATCGCTTGCTCGAGCGAGTCGGCATGCACCGAAACCAACACGGGCCCGAAGATTTCGTCCTTGTAGATGCTCATGCCCGTGGTCACGTTGTCGAACAGGGTCGGGCCGACCCAGTTGCCATCGGGATAACCTTCGACCGTGCAACCAGAGCCGTCGAGCACACAGGTGGCGCCTTCTGCCTTGCCTTTCTCGATATAGGACAGGATGCGTTGCCTCGCCTGTACGCTGATCTGAGGACCGTATGCCGCACCCTGGTCGTTCCAGCCGCCCGGTGCCACTTTGGATAGCGCATCGCGAATGTCGCCGATCCACTCCTGCGCCTTGCCGACCAGCACGGCGACCGAAATTGCCATGCAGCGTTGACCGGCGGCCCCAACCGAAGCGCCGACCAGCGCGTTGATCGCCTGGCCCTTGTCGGCGTCCGGCATGATGACCATGTGATTCTTCGCGCCTGCCATGCATTGCACGCGTTTCAGGTGCTCGGTACCGAGTCGGTATACGTGCTGACCCACCGGCACAGATCCGACGAACGAAATGGCTTTTGTGTCTTCGTGGGTGATGAGCGCGTCGACCTGTTCCTTGCCGCCATGGACGAGTTGGACAAGGTCTTTCGGGAAGCCGGCCTCATAGAACAGTTCAACAAGCCGGTTCGGTGTCATCGGGTCCTGTTCAGAGGGTTTCAGGATAAAGGTATTGCCGCAGGCGACCGCGAGCGGGAACATCCACAACGGGATCATTGCTGGGAAATTGAACGGCGTGATGCCGACGCAGACGCCCAGCGGCTGGATGAGGCTGTACGTGTCGATACCACGCGCGACGTTCTCGGAGGTTTCACCCATCATCATTGCGGGGACGTTGCACGCCTGTTCAACCACCTCGATGCCGCGCCAGACGTCACCCTGTGCATCAGCAAACGTCTTGCCTGTCTCCTGTGACAGGATTTCGGCAATCTCGTCCTGCTTCTCTTTCAGCAGCATCTGGTATCTCATCATGAATCGTGCCCGTTCAGGCGCCGGTACGGTGCGCCATTCGGCGAACGCCGCCCTGGCCGCGGCGACGGCACGGTCGATTTCCGCCATCGTCGTGCGCGGCGCATTCGTTAGCACTTGCTGGGTGGCGGGGTTCGTGACGGGGATCGAATCGGCCGATTCGCTCGCGCGGAACTGGCCATCAATGTAGATATCGAGCACGCTGGACACGGGAAATTCCTCACTCTGACGTATACTTGAACTGTATCAGATTCGCGATTTGGGCTCCCGCCTGTGCTCTACTGGATCGACCTGTCCGGCGTGTTTGTATTCGCCCTTTCCGGCGCCCTCGCGGCGGACCGGCGCGGCATGGACCTGTTCGGCTTCACCGTCATCGCACTCTTTACCGCCATCGGCGGCGGTACCGTGCGGGACATCGTGCTGGACGCACCGGTGTTCTGGGTGCAGGACCCAATCTACCTGTGGATCATCCTCGGTGCGGCTATCGTGACCTGGATCGCGGCACGGACAATCCAGCGCGTGGAGCGGCTGCTGATCTGGGCCGACGCGATCGGGCTCTCGGTTTTCTGCGGCGCGGGGGCATCGAAGGCCTACATGCTGACCGGATCTCCCACGATCGCGATTGCGATGGGCGTCGTCACCGCAGTCATGGGCGGGATCATCCGGGACGTGGTGTGCAACGAGATTCCGCTCGTTCTCAAACAAGACATCTATGCCACTGCCGCGTTCGCAGGTGCCGCCACTTTTGTTGTGCTGAAAGTCCTCGTGCCGTCGGCGCCCTTCCCGCTCCTCGTCGCCGCCATCGTGTGCTTTGCCGTGCGCGGCAGTGCCATCATCTGGGGCTGGTCGCTACCGAAACGCGGTGGGGCGTCCTAGGGGGTCGTCACCTCGCCGCGCTCGATGCGGTCCAGCAGTTCACCGAGCTTCTCCTCATCCGCGTGATGCACAAACTCGCCGCCCCATACCCGGAAGTTCGGGCCGTGCGGACAGTGCCCCATACAGACGATCCGCTCGACGCTGACATCGATCTCGCGACGCGCGATCTCGGCCTCGAGCCAGGCAATCAGTTCCTTGCTGCCACGCCCTGCGCAGGATGGCTGGCCGGAAAACGGCCGGAAATTGACGCAGGCAATGAGTCGCGTGGTCATCGAAAAAACATCATCGAAAAATCGTCATGGAATGGACCAGTCTATCGGGCGCTCGCCATGGGCAAGGAGATACTCGTTACATTTCGAGAAATGACGACATCCGAAGAATCCGCGGTGCGCGGAGAGCGGCGACGGGTGCGGCGCCTTCAGCACAAGGTGCTTCGATGTATCGATCACCTGGCCCTTCTTTTGCGCGTAGCTGCCCCACAACATGAACACGATGTGTTCCCGTTCGCGCGACAGGACCTCGATCACCTTGTCGGTAAAAGTCTCCCAGCCACGGCCCTGGTGTGAAGCGGCCTTGTGCTGCTCGACGGTCAGGACCGCATTGAGAAGCAAGACGCCCTGCTTCGCCCACTGATCCAGGCAACCGTGTTTGAAGTGGCCAGGCGCAACACCGAGGTCCGACTCGATCTCCTTGAAGATGTTGACGAGAGACGGCGGCGGACGCACGCCCTCACGCACAGAAAAGCAAAGTCCGTGAGCCTGCCCGGGTCCGTGATACGGGTCCTGCCCGAGGATGACGACCTTGACCTCGTCGAACGGGGTCGAATCCAGCGCATGGAAGTACTCGTGGCCGTGAGGAAAGATCACCTTGCCCTTTTGCTTTTCGGCCACGAGGAATTCACGGAGCTGCACCATGTACGGCTTGGCAAACTCTTCGCGGAGCCACTCGAGCCAGCTGTGTTCGAGCCTGATTTCGGACATGCCGCACAGTGTACCGATTTTTATTCGTACCACGTACCGCAAGACGTTGGGTCCATCGCCGAACCTGCAGGAGCCCAACGCGTCAATCGAATGCTACAATTGGACGCACACCTGTTCCGGGAGGGTCCAACCCTGCGACCGATGGTCTATACCGCCCTGGCGGTCGTCTCTTCCCTCAGCGCATTGGCGGCGTACGGCGACGAGAGCGCCGCACACCAGGCACTCGCGTTCGATGTATTCAAGGAACTCATCGAAACCAACACTACGCACTCGACTGGTGATACCGCGCTCGCTGCGCAAAAGATGGCCGACAGACTGCTCGCGGCGGGCTATCCGAAAGAAGATGTCCACGTGCTCGTTAACGCACCACGCAAGGGCAACCTCGTCGCGCGACTGCGTAGCCCCGAGCCCGTTCGCGGGCCAATCGTGCTCCTCGCCCACCTCGACGTGGTGGAAGCAAACCCTGAAGACTGGAGCATCGATCCCTTCACGCTGCTTGAACGAGACGGCTACTACTATGGCCGGGGTACGCTCGACGACAAGGACGAAGCGGCCATTTATGTTGCAAACATGATTCGCATGAAGCGGGAGGGCTATGTGCCCAACCGGGACATCATTCTTGCGCTGACCGCCGATGAAGAGGGCGGGCCGGATAACGGGGTGAAATTCCTGCTGGCGCACCATCGTGATCTCGTTGACGCGGACTTCGTTTTGAATGAAGGCGGCGGGGGCGTCATGCTCGACGGCGTGCGCGTTTCCAACAACGTGCAGGCAGCGGAGAAGGTCTACCAAAGCTACCGGCTCGAGATCACCGACAGCGGCGGCCACAGTTCGCGCCCGAAGGCATTCAACCCGATCTATGAACTGGCAGGGGCGCTGACCCGTATTGCGGCTTACGAATTTCCGGTCTCCCTCAACGAAACCACGCGCGCGTTTTTCATGGAAAGCATGCCTGGCTGGCCGCCCGCACAAACCCAGGCCGCAAAGGGACTCCTGATGGAGCCGCCGCTGCAGACCAGCATCGCCTACTTTGCCTCGACGCCGGCGTTCAACGCGCTCATCAGAACGACCTGCGTCGCAACCCAGCTTGAAGCAGGACACGCGGAGAACGCCTTGCCGCAGCGCGCCGACGCGACCATCAATTGCCGGATTTTGCCTGGTGTGCCGCCCGGGACGGTGAAGCAAAAGCTCATCGAACTCATCGCCAACGACAAGATTGCCGTTACGGAGGTCGAACCGGCCACGCCCAGTGACCCGTCCCCCTTGACGAGGGAGGTCATGGACCCGATTCGTGACATCACGAGCGCGATGTGGCCCGGTGTGCACGTCGTACCGGCGATGAGCACCGGCGCAACCGATGGACTCTTCTTCCGCAATGCCGGCATTCCCGTCTACGGCGTTTCCGGCGTCTTCAGTGATGCCAACGACTCACGAACGCACGGGCGCGACGAACGGATCCTGAAGCAATCCTTCTATGACGGGCTCGAATTCCTCGATCGCCTCGTTCGAACGCTCTCTTCGCCGGCGGATGCAATGCCCGCCGGCCCCAAACTCTGAACCAGGAGGACACGCCCATGACACTGGTTACCGTACTTCCAGGCGACGGTATTGGACCCGACATCGTTGAAGCAACGACCAGGCTGCTCACGCATCTCGATTGCGGTCTCGAATTCCAGTACGCCCTCGCGGGCGGTGACGCGCTCTCAAAGGGCATGGACCTGATTCCGCAGGAAACGCTCGACATGATCGAGGGCACGACCGTTTCACTGAAAGGCCCGATTACCACCCCGATCGGGCGCGGCTTCACTTCGGTCAACGTTTCGCTAAGGCAGCATTTCGATCTTTACGCCAACGTGCGTCCCGCACTGTCGATTCCGGGCGCAACCGTTCGCTACAGCGATATCGACATTCTCGTCGTACGGGAAAACATGGAAGGTCTGTACTCGGGAATCGGCCACGTGCGCAGCGAGGACGGGGAGCGCGCGGAGTTGCGCAGCGTCGTAACGCGCAAGGGCTGTCTTCGTATCCTGCGCTACGCTTTTTCGATGGCGCAGCGACTCGGGCGGCGCAAGGTGACCGTCGTGCACAAGGCCAACATCATGAAGTCGACATCGGGGCTCTTTCTCGAAGTGTCACGCGAAGTGGCGAAGGAGTATCCCGACATCGAAAGCGAAGAGATGATCGTGGACAACACCGCAATGCAGCTCGTGATGAACCCGCACAGGTTCGACGTGATCGTTACGACCAATCTTTTCGGGGACATTCTCTCTGATTTGTGTGCAGGACTCGTGGGCGGTCTCGGGCTCGCACCCGGCGCCAACATCGGCGACGACCGTGGCATCTTCGAGGCAGTCCACGGCAGCGCACCCGACATCGCCGGCAAGAACATCGCCAACCCGACGGCCCTCATGCTCGCGTCCGCGATGATGCTCGACTACCTGGGCATGAACGAACACGGCAATCGCATTCGCAGGGCCGTACGACGTGTCATCGGTGAAGGCAAGGTCACGACACCGGACTTGCGCGGCACCGCGACGACCAGCGAGTACACGGACGAATTGATTCGCCTGGTCTAACCCTTGCCCTTCGGCCGCATGTGCGGAAACAGCACCACATCGCGAATCGACGGCGAATTCGTGAGCAGCATCACGAGGCGGTCTATGCCGACACCCTCTCCTGCGGTTGGCGGCATACCGTATTCGAGCGCGGTCACATAGTCCTCGTCGAAATGCATCGCCTCTTCGTCGCCGGCGTCCTTGGCTTCGACCTGCTTTCGAAAGCGCTCTGCCTGGTCTTCAGGATCATTGAGCTCGGAGAAACCATTCGCGATTTCCTTGCCCATGATGAAGAGTTCGAACCGGTCCGTGACATCTTCATCGCCGTCGCTTCGTCGCGCGAGCGGTGACACTTCGATCGGGTGGTGTGTAATGAAGACCGGCTGCTGGATCTTGTCTTCGACAGCCGCTTCAAAGATCTCCATGACGAGCTTGCCGAGGCCCCAGTCATCGGAGACTTCAACGCC
>JAGRIN010000468.1 GCA_020443245.1 Pseudomonadales bacterium | reverse complement strand
TCTACGTCAGCGCCAGCCGGATCCGCGAAGTATCCCGCCTCGGGTACGACGTGGCGGGCCTTGTGCCAACGAACGTGCGCGCGGCAATCCGGCAAAAGCTCGGTCTCGACTAGACCGGGAGGCAGGACAGGTCCGTGGATATCCTCAACCTCATCGATAGCCTGGAAGAGGTCGTCGTCCAGGCGAGGCGCCTTCCCGGTGGAAACCTCGTTGTTGATCGCAAACGCGTGCTGGATGTCATCGACCAATTGCGTCTCGGTGTGCCTGCTGATGTTCGAGAGGCGCACACGGTCCTGGAACAGCGCGACGCTATCGTGTCCGACGCCCATCAACAGGCCCGAAAGCTCCTCGAGCTGGCTCAACAGGAACGGGAACAACGCCTAGCCGAAACTTCGATACTGCGCGAGGCGCAAGAACGAAGCCACGCAATGCTGATCGACGCAGAAGACCGCGCCCGTCAGACGATAACCGAGGCGGACGCTGTTGCCGCGGCGCACTTGAGCGAGGCCGCAGAGGCTGCCACCCGCCAGCTGGACGACGCCGATAGTTACGCTTTCGAAGTACTTCGACGTTTGGAGAACCAGCTACAGGCATTTCTCGATTCAATTCGATCGAGTATCGCGAGCCTGCAAGAAAATCGTTGATTTACGGGTGCCAGGGGATTGAGGTCTCGCACCCTCATGCTAGACTCTGCGCTCGCAGTTGCTACGACGGCTTTATCACCACCGGGAGGAACAGGACATTGGCAGAATTCAGCGTCGTGCCAGAGCGCGAAGCCCCGAAACCGACACGTCAAACAGGAAGGCTTGCCGCGCGAATGCGCGAATATGAGACCTTTGTGACGTCAGTAAAGGCCGGTCAGGTCGGCAAGCTCACACCAGCAAAGGGGGAATCCGCTCGAGGAATTGCCCTTCGTGTTAGCCGCGCCGCCAAGCGCATCAACAAGGCTGCCGATACATGGATCGCCGACGGGTCGGTATACTTCAAAGTCAGCTAATAGTTCAGCATTAGCGAATACAAAAAGCCGGGGACGAATCCCCGGCTTTTTGTTCGATTCCGGATCGGAACCCTGGTCTGCACTCTTACTCTTCGGTGCTCTCTTCGCCGGGAACAACGGCGAAGCTGGGAACTTCCCGACCCCGGTTCCAACGACCGCCGGTCTGGCTCCCCGGTTCACCTTCAGACTGCGAGCGACGAGGGCTGCGTGTCACCGACGGAAGAACATCGGAGGAAGCGACGGATGCCGTTTCCACGTTGCCGCGAATCGTCGCACCTTCTTCGACCACCAGCGCCGCTGCCTTCACGGTCCCGCTGACTGTCGCCGAGGCTGCCAGGAGCAGTCGACCGGAGCACACGATGTCCCCCTCGACGCGACCCAGGATGTGGGCCTCGTGCGCCTGGATCTTCGCCTTCACGGTGGCTTCTTTCTCGATTGTGAGACGGCCACGGCAGACGAGTTCGCCGGTCGCATTACCGAGGACCACCAGGTCATCCCCAGCCTCATAACGCCCATCAAATGACGAGGCAGCGTCAATCACACTCGAGCTTCGTTCCGTTCTGACGCCGGAAGCAATGGTCCCGGTCCGTTCAGCATCGGCGTTGAGCTGATCACGGAGCGGGCGCGTCGCCGGAGTTGAGAGCGAGTCCCTGCTCGCGTCGTCGCCACCAAGGCGCTCCAGTCGGTCTTCGCGGGGGTTGTTACGGAGCATCACGTTCTCCTGCCCGGCACGCGGGGCATAGCATTACGTTCACATTATTCGGCGAATATCGGCCTGTCTAGCACACGCCCACACGTAGCCTTTCCGGAAAAAACAAAGGGACGCTACCAGGTTTCCCAGTGCACGTAATCGCCAGCCGCGATCCGTGGCCTGGTGCCGGTGGTCGGGTCGGCCCCCTCGGGGTACCCAAATGCGATTACGTTGACGACCAAGTGGCCCTCGGGTAGCGCCAGCACACGGGCAGCCGAGGCATCGTCGTGCATCGATGCAGGACAACTGGCGATGCCCGCCTCCCATGCAGCCAGCATCATGTTCTGCGCCGCCCTGCCTG
>JAGRIN010000467.1 GCA_020443245.1 Pseudomonadales bacterium | reverse complement strand
GCCGGTCCCGTCGATGACCGTGCCGTTCCTGATAACGAGATCGTGCATGGCGGGGCCTCTCTTGCTCCGCTTGATTATGCCCCGGCCCGCAGGCATTGTTAAGCCATTGATTCATCGGCATTAGAGGGAACAAATCCATGCATCCAACCAAGATGGCCGCTGCACAGCCTGACAAACCCGCCTACATCATGGCGGAATCGGGCATCGTTGTGACGCGCAAGGAACTTGATGAGGCCTCGAATCAGGGCGCTCATCTGTTCCGGGACCTGGGACTCAAACGCGGCGACCATGTAGCGATCCTGCTGGAAAACCATCCGCGGTTCATGCAGATCGTGCTCGCTGCACTCCGCTCCGGTCTTTATTACACCGCGATCAGTTACCGCCTTCAGGAGCATGAGGTCGAGTACATCGTCAACGATTGCGAGGCGAAGGTCTTCATCACCTCCAAGGATCGCCAAAGTGTTGTCGACAAGCTGGTCGGCAAGATGGAGAACGTCGAGCACATGTATATGCTCGACGGCGTTATCGCGGGCTTCGAGAGTTGGGAAGAATCACTGTCCCGCAAGCCGACCACACCGATTGCCGATGAGAGCACCGGCATGTCGATGCTTTACTCCTCGGGCACCACCGGACGTCCCAAGGGGGTACTGAAGCCCTTGCCGGAAGGTCCGTTCGAGCAGAATGACGACGCGCCGAGCCTGTTTGCGATGCTCTACGGCGCCACCGAAGACAGCATCTACCTGTCACCCGCGCCGCTGTATCACGCGGCGCCGTTGACGTTTACGACCGGCTTCATCCTCGGCGGCATGACCTGCGTGATCATGGCGCACTTCGAGCCACAAGCCGCGCTGGCCGCAATCGAGAAGTACAAGGTCACCCACAGCCAGTGGGTGCCGACCATGTTCATTCGCATGCTGAAACTCGACGAGGACGTCAGGAAGCAGTATGACGTCTCCAGCCTGCAGTGTGCGATCCATGCCGCGGCGCCGTGCCCGGTTCCGGTCAAGGAGCAGATGATCGAGTGGTGGGGGCCGGTGATCTATGAATACTACGCCGGCACCGAAGGCAACGGCTTCGTTGCGATCAACTCCGAGGAGTGGCTGCAGCACAAGGGATCCGTCGGACGTTCGCTGACGGCACAGCTTCACATCGTCGACGATGACGGCAATGAGGTGCCGACGGGTGAGACTGGCACGATCTACTTCGAGGGCGGCGGCGAGTTCGAGTACTACAAGGACAAGGAAAAGACGCAGGACTCCCGGCACCCGAAAGGCTGGACCACGCTGGGGGATGTCGGCTACGTCGATCAAGAAGGCTATCTGTACCTGACCGACCGCAAGAATTACATGATCATTTCAGGCGGCGTGAATATATACCCACAGGAAACAGAGAATATCCTGGTCACGCATCCCAAGGTCATGGACGTTGCCGTGTTCGGCGTGCCCAATGAGGACTTTGGCGAGGAAGTCAAAGCCGTGGTGCAGCCGAAACATTTCGAGGATGCCGGCCCGGAACTCGAAGCCGAACTCATCGAGTTCTGCCGTCAGGAGATCTCGCACATCAAGTGCCCGCGTAGCATCGACTTCGAGAAGGAGTTGCCGCGCCATCCCACTGGCAAGCTGTACAAGCGACTCTTGAAGGACCGCTACTGGCCCAAGAAGTAGGCTCGAATCAGTCGCCCTCGCTGTTCAGCAGATTGGCGGGGGCGTACTGGTCGGTCAGCGGCCGCCGCGTTGTATCCCAATCGACGCCGCGATCCATGTATGCCGGGTAGTCTTCGATCTTGACGCCGTAAGGGTCAAGGCGGGCGCTGAACACCTCTGCGCGCGCCTTGATGATTTCGTCGGACGGCAGACCGCTGCCTGAAGCGATGATCACGCGGTTGCCGGTAGTCGGCATCTTGAAGTTGAAGAAGGGGCCGAATACATCGCGATAGGTAACCGATTCGTGGTCGTAGAGTGCGCTGGTGGAGAACGTATTGGAGACCAGCACGCCGTCGTCGGTCATGATTGCCTTCACTTCCTCCAGGAATTCGCGCGTCATGAGATGCTCGGGAATAT
>JAGRIN010000466.1 GCA_020443245.1 Pseudomonadales bacterium | reverse complement strand
CCCGGTTCTTGTGATCTGGAAATCGGTTCAGTCGCGAACCTGATTCAGGATGCGAATGGCGGCGCAGGCGGCACCGTAGCCGTTATCGATGTTCACCACGGTCACGCCCGGTGCACAACTCACGAGGAGGCTTTGCAGGGCGGTTTCACCGCCGCGGACCATGCCGTAGCCAACAGAAGTGGGCACCGCGATCATTGCCGCACCAATGAGTCCCCCCAATACAGTCGGTAGGGCTGCATCCATGCCGGCCACCGCGATGACGACCTTGTGCCGGCTGATTTCTGGCAGGCGTTCCAGCAAGCGCCACAGTCCGGCGACGCCGACATCGTCGATGACAAGGCTCGGGTGTCCGTAAAACGCGAGCGTTCGGGATGCTTCACGGGAAACCGGCACGTCCGAACTGCCGCCGGATACGATCGCGACGGCGCATGATTCGTGCATGGGTGCGGGACGGTAAGCGAGTGTTTGCGACGCCTCATCGTAGTCCGAGAGTGCCGGGTACTTCTCGTGCAGCCTGTCGTAAGTGCCGGCGTCGAGTCGCGTGAACAGCATCGGGCGTTGTTCGCCTGTGACGCGTGAGGCGATGACATCCAGCTGCTCCACGCGCTTGCCCGAGCAGAACACGGCTTCTGCGAGTCCGGTACGGCCCTGCCGTGCGAAATCGAGCAATACTTCGTCGTCAGCCGCCATTCAGTCGATTTCCACTGTGTCGATGAGAAAGGCGCTGCCGCGGCGATAGGGTTCGACTGGCACGTATCCCGCCCGGTCTCCGAATATACGGGTCACAACTGTTCGTGCCAGCGCCAGCGTTTCATCGTCAAAACGCCACTCGCCCGCGGTCTCGACTTCGACACCGACATGGTCCGGGCGGATGCGGCAACGGATACCGGCGATGCCGAGGTGTTCGGGCAGGGCAGCCCACAGGGCTTCTTCTGCTTCATCGACAAGCGGCAGCAAATCAGCGTCGATGCGCACGCCGGTGGTCACCCTGCTCGACAGGCACGGCGCAGCCGGCAGCTCGGAGAGATCATCGAGACCGAGTTCCCGGGCAATCTCGCGTAGCGCAGCCTTGGAAATGCCGGACTCGACCCAGGGATGAATGACGCCATGTTCGCGGGCCGCGGTGAGGCCCGGCCGGTAGTCGCCGAGATCATCCAGATTGGTGCCGGATGCCACCGTCAGCGCGGTGTGCCCGACAACGGCATCGTAGAGGTGCGTCTTGCAGAAGTAGCAGCGATTGGCCGGATTGGACAGGTAGTCCGGATCGTCAATCTCACCGGCATCGATGAGTTTCAGGTTCCATTGCTCTCGCCGGGCATACGTCCGTACGCGCCCGGTCGCTTTCGGCGGAACCGCGGGGGAGAGCGCATGGTAGATTTCCGTGGCGGGGTCGAGGCGGTGCGCGACGACGGCGAGCGTCATACTGTCGACGCCGCCGCTGACGGCAATGGCGAAGGGGCCATTGTCGGCAAGGAACGCCCGAACGCGCTCAAGGTCACTCACCATTATCGGTCTCCACTTCCCGTCGCAGCCTGCGCCTTGCTGCCAGCGTGGTTCGTGCCTGGTTGATGTCGTCGGATTCTGCCTTGGTGGTCCGGTCGCCCGGTCGTTCGGCGGTCTTGATGCGAAGCGTTAGGCCGTCCCGGTGTACCTCGCGTTCTTGCCTCGGCAGTATGGCACGTTCGGTTCGCACACGCCGAATCCCCAGCGTCGTGGTCTGCTCGAAGCAACTTGTTATGACGTGGTTCTCTGCCTCGGGGCGGGCAAGGATGCGAAGCGAGAACGACGTACGGCCTTTCTTTCCCATGACCGCCATGCAAGTCACGTCAAGTACACCTGAAGTGCCGCGAATCATCTCGATCGAGTGGGCAAGTTCTTCCGGCGTCTCATCATCCACCTCGAACGCGAGTTCGATGATCTCGTCGGTGTCCCAGGGCGTATCGGTGTCGGTATCCTCGAATGCAAGGACACGAACCACGTTGGAGATGCCGGGAAACCGCTTCGTGCCGAACCCGAACCCTGTGCCCGTGAGCTTTCCGCGTCCACCCGCCTGGATGGGAGACAGGTATT
>JAGRIN010000465.1 GCA_020443245.1 Pseudomonadales bacterium | reverse complement strand
AGCAATACGGTGCCCGGCCGGCTGCCGATGGCCTTCAGGACGCCGAACTCTCGCGTGCGTTCCAGCACAGACATGAGGATGGTATTGAGCACGCCGATAAACACGATGAACACCACGATCGACAGCGTTACGCGGTTTCCCGCCTTGTCTGATTGCATCGATTTGTAGAATGTCTCTTCCACGACCTGCCATGGCGAAACGGTCAGCGTGGGCAATTCGCCCTGGAGCTTTGCTGCTTCCTCGCGCGCCAGCGTGATGTCGTCCAGCACGATGGCGACCTCGTGTACGCGCGTGCCCAGTGTCAGGAACTCCTGTGCCGCATGCAGGGGCAGGTAGATGTTGTTGCGTTCGGCAGAAGACCTCGTGCCCACCGTGCCCGCGACGCGATACAGGTCGTTGGCGATGGAGCCGTCCGCGCCCTGTGAAATGAGGATGATCTCGTCGCCCACGCCTACCTCGAGCGTTGCGGCGATCGACTCGCCCAGCAGTGCCCCGTAGTACCCGTCGGCGTCACGATCCCCGGTTGGCCAGGTCCCGCTTGCGATCTTTTGCGCCAGCCTGCTCGTTGCCTTTTCCCTGACAGGGTCGATCCCGATGACCTGGGTTGGCGCGTTGTTGTGACCGGCATAAGAGAGCGCCGGGGCAAACACGCGCGTCGTATATGCCTGGATGTGCGGCTCGGCGTCCAGCACGGCGGCGACCGCAGCCATGTCGTCGATCGTCTTGTGAATGCGGGGACGGCGCAGGTAGTCGTCATCGTGGATCTGGATGTGGCCGGTACGGTCTCCGGTAAAGATCCGGATGGCATTGTTGTAGCTGCCCTCGGTCATGCTGAACGACAACGCACAGAGCAGGTATCCGCCGGCGATGCTCATGCCCGTCAGGATCGTTCGACGCTTTTGGCGCAGGATGTTCCTGCCCGCAAGCCGGAGAAGGAGTCCCATCAGAACCGGCTCTTCAGGTTTCGCAGGGTAAAGTCGTCCTTGGTCACGTCTTTCGGATCGAAGACGAGTTCATCGTATTTCACCACCGTGCGGTGCCCCTCCTTGTTCAGCGGCACCATTTCCAGCTTCGACGGCAGGAGCAGCTTGCCGAACTGTTTCGGGTCGGAGAACGTGAGCTTTCGAACCATCTCGCCCTTGTCGTCATAGAAGTTCTGGCCGAGTGGTATCAGCTTCTGCTTGTCGATGATGTAGTCGATACGGCCCCAGACGGTCACGGTCTGCGCCCTTGGCACGAGCGTAATGTTGTAGGAGTCGGCATCCTCGTTCAGGGTCAGTCGGTACTCGTCGGTGAGCTTGGTTTCCTGCACCAGGTCATCGTTCGTGAAGTCGCTGCCCATCCACGACCCCATCATCATCGAAGGCGGCACCTTGATCACCTTGTTGATTTTGGGGAAGTAGTTCCACATCTCCTTGTCCAGCTTCAGCGTGGTAATGCCACGATCCTTTGCCGGAGAGAGTACGCGAATGAGCGAGTCTTCGGTGCCCATGCTCTCTGCGGCGAGCGTGAGCGAACGTTGGTACTCCGGCGTCTCGATGGTCATGGTCATCTTCGCGCGGGAAGAGTCTCCCCGATAGATTTCCTCCATGCGGTCGACGAGTGCAATAGCCTTCTGCTCGTTGTCGTCGGGGCCTTCCGGCATGGCAGCGTTCCCGGCGGTGACGGGACACGTGAGTATTACCAGGATGCCGGCCCAAAATAGTTTCAGCCTCATGCCGCTTCACTCCGTTTCCCTGCATCGAGACGGCCCGCGAGCAACGCAACCTGCAGTTCCAGGCGCTTGATTTCCCGAACCGTCATGTTCTTCGTCAGGAAAAGGTAGAAGATCGTGTAGATCATCGCGATGGTCATTACGCTGATTATTGTACCGGACGCATAAGCGATCATCCCCATCACGGTGTCCTGCTGGAAGAACTGCCACGCACACCAGAGCATGATGCCGACGAACACAAAGGCCTTCAGCCACGCGAGTATCAAAAGGCCGCGATACTGCCCCTTAAATACCGTGGCGATATCTTCGAGAATCGTCGCCTCATCCGTTACCAGCGCAGAGCCGGTTGCTGCTCGGAG
>JAGRIN010000464.1 GCA_020443245.1 Pseudomonadales bacterium | reverse complement strand
AGGGAGGTGTTGGTCCTCGCGGCGACTTCGGTGCCGATTGTCGTCGTCACGACAATCGCTTCAACTCGCTTCGCCCATCACATCCCCGACAAGGCGGTCCGCCGCTTTGTCTTCGTCTTGCTCGTCCTGTTGGGGGCGTTTTTGATTTACCGCTGATCAGAGCCGCTTTTCGAGCCAGACAGTGTCCCAATAACGATCAAACTTCCGGCCGACTTCATGCAGGTGTGCGACCTGCTCGAATCCGAGCGATTCATGCAGCGCAATGCTCGCGTCGTTCGGCAGTGCGACGATGCCGTAGGCCCGGTGGACGTCCCGCGATGCAATGGTGTCGATCAGGTGCGCATACAGGCTGCGTCCGAGGCCCTTGCCGGTAGCGTCCGGATGAAGGTAGATCGTGGTTTCCACGCTGGTCTCGTAGGCCTGCTTCGGGCGCAGTGGCGCGCTGCTGGCATAACCCATCACCGCACCGGCGTCCTCGATCACCAGCAGTTCATGTCGTGTTCCGCTGCGGAACTGCTCGAACCATGGGCGCCGCTCGGCCGGTGAGTAAGGCACGACGTCGAAGGTGATCGCCGTGTTGATAACGTAGTGGTTGTAGATATCCACCAGCCTGGGCAGGTCGGATTCGGCGGCGCCCCTGATGACCCTGCGCTCGTTCACGTGGCTCTCCTTGTCGATACGCTAGTGTATCCGACTACCGATTTCGGTCGATACGGCAGAGACGGTACAATGGCGCTCGTCTCTCGCCCCTCGACGCAGTTCCCTCCCATGGATGAGTTCCAGGATATCAGGCCCTACGACGACGCCGAAGTGACCGGTGTCGTACACAGGCTCCTTGCCGACCAGGACTTCCTGGACTTCCTGGGGCGATACGATTCGCCGCGCCTCGCGCGTTTTGCACCGATACTGGTTCGGTGGGCGGCGCGAAGACAAGTCAGGAAGCTGATCGGTGACATCTCGACGATCGATGAGTTCCAGGATGTCGTCGCGCGCTACGTCAGCAAGATTATCGACGAGACCATGGCAGGTTGTGAGTTTGTCGGGCTCGAGCACCTGCGCAAGGACAAGGCGTATCTGTTCATCAGCAACCACCGCGACATCGCCGGCGACTCGATGCTGGTGGATTTCGTCCTCCATCAATCCGGTTACAAGACCGTCCGGATTGCAGTCGGGGACAATCTCCTGCAGCGGCCATTTGCAACCGACATCATGAAACTCAACAAGAGTTTCTTCATCCGGCGGTCCGAGACCGGAACCCGAAAGGTTTTTGCAGCGATGATGCTGTCGTCGCGCTATATCCAGTCTTCGCTGGCTTCGGGACACTCGGTCTGGATCGCGCAGGCGGAGGGGAGGGCCAAGGACGGTATCGACGAAACCGAAACGGCGCTCGTGAAGATGCTCGCGCTCGCTGATCGAAAGAGACCGTTCGACGAGACGATCGCCTCGCTCAGCATCGTACCGGTTACGCTGTCCTACGAATACGATCCCTGTGACCTGCTGAAGGCAAAGGAACTCTCAATCCGCCGCAGGACCGGCGATTACCAGAAACCGCCGGGGGAAGACCTGCAGAGCCTCGCGACCGGTCTCGGCGGATTCAAGGGACGCGTCGTACTGCAGTTCGGAGATGTGCTGGACGGCAAGTTCGAAACACCTGCAGCGGTTGCGGCTGAACTCGATCGTCAGATACTGGAAGGACTCAGGCTGTATCCGGCGAACTTCGAAGCGCTGCGTCTCGTGGCGAGCGAACCCGGTGCCGACGCGCGTTACCAGCACGCCCTTGAACGAGTCTGTGAATCGTACAGGACCCTTAGAGACGACCGGTTCGAGGCGCGTGTCGAACAGTGCCTGCCGGAGTGGCGACCGGAACTGCTCGCGATGTATGCCAACCCGATCGTGAACAAGCTCGATCACGGCATCGAGCCGACATTGAGCGTCGGCGCCTAGTAAAGGGCGAGACTCGGTTCGTCCAGTTGAGAGAGCTGCTCACGGAGCTGCTGGAGGTGTTCCGCCCAGAAGCTGTAGGTGTTGAAGAAGGGAAAAGCGCGAGGGAAGGCGGGATCGTCCCAACGGCGCGC
>JAGRIN010000463.1 GCA_020443245.1 Pseudomonadales bacterium | reverse complement strand
TAGTCCGCCTGGATGTCGAATTCCGACTTGCCGAGACGGAATGCGGCCTCGGCGGCCAGATGGCCCTGTGCCGCGGCGATATTCGCGAGCTGCATGCAGCCAAGCTCGTAGGGCGTTTTGTAGGCGCGGTCGAAATGGATGGCAGCCAGCGCAGCGTCAGGGTTGATCGACTTGATGCCAAGCGAGTCGGCAAAAGCGGTCTCCTCACCGATGAACGCCAGCTCTCGCGTGTCACCCAGCAAATTGTGGATATCGCCTGCATCCTGGATCGGATGGATGTCGAACTCGTCGACCCAGAAGCCGGTGGGGTCCGCCGGCGGCAGGTGCCAGTAATCCTCGGATTGGTGATAGAAGAGCCGCGGGCGACCGTCACCCACCAGCAGGAAACAATCCGGCGCATTCGTGAGCGGCAACCAGGACTTGAAGTGTGGATTCACCACGAACGGATAGGTGTGATCATCCTGGAACGTGTACTTGAGCGAACCGGATGGAATCAAAAAGGCGCGTTTGCCCAGCGCTTCCAGCGCGCGCCGGTAGCGCGCAGAAACCTCGCTGATGTGCGCCGGGTAGAGAGCGTCGACGTCGGTCCTGGTCTTCAACATGTACTCCGTCAGGGATCGAGCAGGTGTCCCATTCTAATACGTTTGGTTTGTAGATAGTGTCCCGCCTCCGGCGGGGCGGCGGTCGCAACCGGTATGCGTGCCGCAACCTCGATGCCCGCAGTTGCGAGTGCGTCGAGCTTTTCCGGGTTGTTGGTAAGCAGGTTTACCCGCGTGACCCCGAGGTCGCGGAGAATGTCCAGGGCGTCGTCGTATTGGCGCGCATCGACGGGCAAGTGCAGGGCCACGTTGGCCTCGATTGTATCGTACCCATGCTCCTGCAACGCGTAGACGCGAACCTTGTCACCCAGTCCGATGCCGCGGCCTTCCTGCGGGAGATAGATCACGATGCCGGTGCGAGCCGAGATATAGTCGAGCGCAAAGTCGAGCTGCTGCTTGCAGTCGCACTTGCAGGAACTGAACACTTCGGAGGTCAGGCAGGCGGAGTGGATGCGCACGTTGACCGGCCCATCGCGGTCGAGGTAGCCCGAGACCAGGGCGAGCGGTTCGCTGGCGGGTGAGTTGTCGCGACGATAGGCGCGCAGTCGCATTGGACCGAATTGCGTCGGCAGGCGGGTTTCCGCATAGATTGCAAGGCTCATGGGGTACTCCCTTGTTCGCAAGGGCCCACTCGGTTGCGTCGGCATTCGGAGGTTTTACAGCGCAGTGTCGGCGAAGACTTTGCCTCGTGTGGGCGGCGGGCGCCTGCGGGGGCACCCTTTGGTCAAAGTACCCGAACCGTCGCTGCTTTACCAGCGCCGTCGCCCGCAAAGATCAACGATACAGCCTGCCTTCGCCGGCAGGACGGATGTTGAAACGCTTGTCCTGCCACCGGAACTGATCGGGCCAGGCGAGGACAATCCGTTCGAGCGCTTCGTTCATGCGAAGGAGATATTGCGTCCTGTCGGTCGGGTTCGCCTCGAACGGCTGCACCTTGATTTCAAACCCGCCATCGACCCGAAGCGCGAAAACAAAGGCGGTTCGCACTCCGTCGATGGCGGCAAGCTCGACGATCGATGTCGCCGTAAGCGCCGGTTCACCCAGGAATGTCACGAATTCACCGCCCCGCAGTCGCGGTTGTTGCATGGGACACAATGTCACATGGCCCCTGGCTCGAAGCGCTGCCCGCAGCATCGCGATGCCTGTATCGGTATCCGGCACCTGGGCGATGCCAAGAGCGGAACGACGGTAGCGCAGGTAATCGTCGATGCCGTCCCGGGTATTGGGCCTGTAGAGTTCGAGGAGTCGGTGTCGGGACGCCAGGTAGCGCAGGGCGACATCGCGCACACCGATCGGTGGCGTGAGAAGCAGCATGCCGCCATCGTGCCCGTCTGCCGGGTCATCGGTTGTGGCCGTTACGGCGCCATCGAAAGCGGCGCGACCGGCGCCAAGCGCGAATGCCGTGTCACCCAGCGACATTGCGAACGCCTTCGAGGATCGTGTGAGGAGGTCCGGGTCGACTTTGTGACTGCGCCCG
>JAGRIN010000462.1 GCA_020443245.1 Pseudomonadales bacterium | reverse complement strand
CAAACTCCATCGTCGCGGGAATCACGCGTTCCGGCTTCACGATCTCGGCCAGCTTGTCGAGCCGCGGGTCCGGGACCGGCACGACGCCTGCATTCGGCTCGATCGTGCAGAACGGGAAATTCTCCGCACCCACACCCGCCTTGGTCAGCGCATTGAAGAGTGTCGATTTGCCGACGTTGGGTAAGCCGACGATGCCACAATTGAATCCCATACTACTTTCCCGGGGCCTGGCCCACGTCCACCTTGAATCCGTTGAGTGAATTCATGGCCTGCTCGATCCGGCCATCAATAGCGAGTTCCATGTACTTGAGGGCTTCGTCGATACAGGTATCGATTGCATCGCGATCCTGCGCCGACGCCTTGCCGAGTACGTGCCCGGTAACCTGCGACTTGTCGCCCGGGTGGCCGACACCCACGCGAATACGGTTGAACGCCTGGTTGCCAGCCAGCGCAGCGGATATGTCGCGCAAGCCGTTGTGACCGGCAAGCCCACCACCCATCTTCATGCGAACAACACCTATTGGCAGGTCGAGTTCGTCGTGAGCGATGAGTATTTCCTCGGGATCAATTCGAAAGAAACGAACGATCGCGCCGACGGCACGCCCGCTTTCATTCATGTACGTCGTTGGAATCGCAAGCCGGACTTCATGCCCGAACGCGTTCACGACAGCGGTGCGGGAAAAGAACTTCTTTTCTTCCTTGAAGGCGCCGCCCTGCTGATCGGCAAATCGCTCAACAAGCCACGCGCCCGCGTTGTGGCGGGTCTGGGCGTACTGTGCACCGGGATTGCCGAGGCCAACGATGAGTTTGAGGGGCCGGCTCACGCCGGCACCTCCATAGCGCGATCAGTCTTCCGACTCGTCCTCGTCGTCGTCCGAAGCCGGGGCTTCCGGTTCGGGTGCTGCAGACTCTTCATCTTCTGCCGATGCGACATGGCGTTCATGTATTGAAACCACAACCTGGTCATGATCTTCGCCCAAGTGCAATTCTGGAATGTCGAGCCCTTCGGCCAACTTGATCTCGCTCATGTGGATCGCATCACCCACGTCGAGATTCGACACGTCGATCTCGATGTACTCGGGCAAGTTGCCTGGCAGACAGCTGATTTGCAGCGAGGTCATGTTGTGCTGGACCTGGCCGTTGTTCAGGCGCACGCCGACACACTGCTCTTCGCCGATGAAGTGCAGCGGCACCTCGACGGTGATTTCCTGGTCCATTCGGACCCGGAAGAAGTCCGCATGCAGAATTCTGTCTTTGGCAGGATGGCGCTGCAGGTCTTTGATGATGGCCGGCGTGGACTCACCACCGGTAACAATCGTGATGATCTGGGAGAAGAACGCCTCGTGCTCGGTGGCTTTCTTCAAATCCTTGTGGGCAATCGACAACGCTACTGCATCCTTCCCGGCACCGTAGATCACGGCAGGCACGAGGTCGGCGTTCCGACGCAGGCGGCGGCTCGCACCTTTCCCCATGTCGGTTCGCAGTTCGGCTGTCAGCTCGATATGGTCTGACATTCTGGTTTCTCCATTTACTGACCGGGCATCATTGCGACCGTGACGCCCGGCGGCTTAAAGAGCCGGCGCAAACCGCGCCGGCAGTAACTTGTGTCTTTCTCAAAGAAAGGGTGGCTGGGGTGGTAGGACTCGAACCTACGAATGCAAGGATCAAAACCTTGTGCCTTACCGACTTGGCGACACCCCAATCGATCGTGAACCCCGGCTGCTCAACTGTCCTCAAGCACGCGGTGAAGGGGTGAACGCTGCACACTTGCAGCGACAAACGCACTCCATCGCTCGGGGACGGCGCTCGCGACTTCCATCGCCTGCGCCTTCGAATCGAACCCGAGAAACACCGAAGAGCCCGTGCCGGTCATTTTAGCAGTCCCCCAAGGGGCCAGCCACCGGATCGCCTCATCGACCTCGGGGTACAGCCGCCGGACAACCGCCTCGCAGGCGTTTCCGGCACCCTGCTCCAAAAAGCGCGCTATTGTGATCGGACTTCCATTTCGTGTCAAATCCGGCGCGCCAAACACCCGGGCCGTCGAGACAGCGCAACCGGGGTAGATCACAAGATACCAGCGCCGGGGCAATGCCAGG
>JAGRIN010000461.1 GCA_020443245.1 Pseudomonadales bacterium | reverse complement strand
ACGACGATTCTGCGGTTATCCTCGCCGACAAGCTTGATAGTGCCGGTATCGAACACTTCCTGGTGCGCGACGAAGGTTATGCGACCATTACCAAGCTTCGAATCGTCAGTCGCCAGCAACAGCTCCTTCGTGCAGATTTCGAACGGATTGTGGACATCGACGTCGAAAAGCTCGTCCCGAGTATGGAGCAGGCGCTTGCCACGACCGATGTCGTGGTGCTCTCTGACTACGACAAGGGCGCCCTGGCTTCTCCCCAGCGCCTCATTGCACTTGCCCGCGCCGCCGACAAACCGGTACTGGTCGATCCCAAGTTCAAGGATTTCAGCGCCTACGCGGGCGCGACCATCCTGAAGCCGAATCGCATCGAGTTTGAAAAAGCTGTCGGCGGATTTCGCAACGAGGCGGAACTCGTTGCCAAGTCCCGGCGCATGATCGAGAACCTCGGGCTCCAGGCGCTGCTCATCACGCGGCACAGCGAGGGGATGACGCTCGTGCAGCGCGACAAACCGGAGATTCACCTGCCGGCGCGCGCGAGAGAGGTCTATGACGTCAGTGGCGCGGGCGATACGGTGATCGCAGTGCTTGCCGCCGCACTCGCCGCGGGTGAAACCCTCGCCGACGCGATCGGGCTTGCCACTTACGCGGCCGGCATTGTGGTCGGGCGATCCGGTACCGCGAGTGTGAGCGGGCCCGAGCTTCGTCTCGAAGTTGCGAACGCGGTCGGGTTGGGCAATGGCATCATGTCCCGCGAACACCTTGTCACCGCGGTCGAGGAAGCGAGGCTTCGTGGAGAGAAGATCGTGTTCACGAACGGATGCTTCGATATTCTCCATGCCGGGCATGTCGATTACCTGACCGAAGCGCGCGAGTACGGTGACCGGCTCATCGTCGCCGTGAACGATGATGCGAGCGTCACGCGACTGAAGGGGGCGGGGCGTCCGATCAATAGCATCGATCGCCGCATGACCATGCTCGCGGGATTGTCAGCGGTCGATTGGGTGGTCGCGTTCGCCGAAGACACGCCGGAGGGATTACTCGAGGTCGTTCGTCCCGATGTGTTGGTGAAGGGTGGGGACTATGGAATCGACCAGGTTGTCGGTGCCGACATCGTGCGCGGTTATGGCGGCGATGTGAAAGTCCTGAAGCTGGTGGAGGGGACTTCCACCACTGCGCTGGCCAGGAAGATCAGCGAGCTCTGAGCGCACGGAGCGCCGCGCGGACATTGGACTCGAGGTGCGCAGGATTAATTGTGCCGACAATGGCGCTCGCGACGGCAGGATGTGACAGCGCAAACGCGAGCGAGGCCCCCGGGTCCGTGGCGTGACCGCTCGCAAGCGCTTTTTTTACGAGGACACTCTTGCCCAGTTCGCGGGCAAGATCGAGCGCCTCGCGCTGGCTCGTATCGGCGGGGCTGTATGCGGCCATGACAAGGTCGCTATGTGACAAGGCGGCGCGCGCGCCCTCGAGAGTTTTGGTGGAAACACCGATTGCGCCAATGACGCCTCTCTCTTTGAGCCGCGAGAGTGACTCCAGCACATCGGTTTCCTGCACTACCCTGACGTCGTCATCGCTTGCGTGAACCAGCACGATGTCGAGCCGGTCGGTGGCGAGTCGCGAAAGGCTTCGCTCGATGCTACGGTGTGTCGCTTCGCGCGAAAAGTCGAATGTCGACCTGCCGTTCTCCCAGGTTTCACCGACTTTGGTCATCACTATCCACTCATCCCGCCGGCTCGCCAGCAGTTTGCCGACGCGTGACTCGCTGGTCCCATAGGCAGGCGCGGTATCGATCAGGTTGATGCCGAGTTCTGCGGCCGTCTCCATGAGTTGCGACAGTGTTCTATCGTCAGGGAGTTCGAACGCCTGCGGATACTTGACCCCCGCGTTCCGCCCGAACTTGACGGTCCCGAGGCCAATGGGCGACACGCGGATGCCGGTGCCGGCGACTTCGCGCCGGTCATGCTCACCTATGATGGTCAAATACGTTTTCCCAGGTCGTACTGCCGCCCGGAGGCTCCGGCCGCCGTGGCAACGCAACGCATGCCGCCGCTGCCGACGCGTGCTTCAGTTGTGCCATGACTTCGTCTGCCAGAAGGGGTGCGA
>JAGRIN010000460.1 GCA_020443245.1 Pseudomonadales bacterium | reverse complement strand
GTCGTCTCTGATGTCAGCGAACTGCGGCGCACGCAGCAGGCATTGAGTTCGTCGACAGTTCGCGGCCAAACCATCCTCGACACCGCCGTGGATGCAATCGTCACCATCGACGAAGATGGCGTCATCCAGTCCTGCAATGCAAGCTGCAGCAAGTTGTTTGGTTTCGCAGCTTCGGAGATGCTTGGGCGCAACGTCAAAATGCTGATGCCCGGCGCCTATGCAGGCGAACACGACGGCTACCTGAAGCGCTACCGCGAGACTGGAGAGAAGCACATCATCGGCATCGGCAGGGAGGTGACCGGGCGAAAGAGCAACGGCAGCGAATTCCCCGCGCATCTTGCCGTCGGTGAATTCTCAAACATGGGGCGCAGGTACTTTACGGGATTCATCCGCGACATGACCGACCAGCGCGCTGCCGAAGAAGCCGCACGGCGACATCTGGACGAGTTGGCGCATGTTACCCGAATCCACGCCATCGACAGCCTGGCCGCCGGTATCTCGCACGAGGTTAACCAGCCCCTTACCGCAATCGTTACCATGTCGCAGGCGCTGCTGCGGACGTTGCGGAACGGCAACCTGCCCGAAGCCATGCTCATCGATACGCTGGAGCGCGTTGTGACGCAGGCCACGCGGGCAAGCTCGATCGTCACGCAGATGCGCGAAATGGTACGCAAACAGAAGTCCGAAGAAGTTTCGCTACAATACGTGGATGAAATCGTAAGTGATGTGCTCGACCTGCTGCAGGATGAACTGCGCAACAACAACATCGAGGTCAGGCAGGAACCGCCGCTCCGGCGGCATCACGTGATGGCGAACCGTATCCAGGTCGAGCAGGTGATGCTGAACCTGATCCAGAATGCTGTTCATGCCATGGCGGACAACGACGACGAAAGGATTCTCCGGATCGTCAATGCCGCCGACGAAGATAAACGGTTCGTCGAAGTCCGCGTGCAGGATTCCGGGCCGGGCCTGCCAACCGGCGACGGCGCCGATGTCTTCAGCCCCTTCTTTACGACAAAGGAAAAAGGTCTCGGACAGGGGCTAACCATCAGCAGGGCGATTGCCGAACGCCACGGCGGCTCCCTCGACGCAATGCCGGCTGCCACCCGCGGCGCACTCTTCAGTTTCCGGCTGCCGTTTGCGGATGGCGAGTGACGGTCTCGTCTACGTCGTCGATGATGATGACGACGTCCGGTTCGGCCTCAGGATGTTACTCGAGTCTGCGGGCTATCACGTTCGCGAATTCGGGGACGCGACGCAGTTCCTGCGCGCCGATCGCGAACCCCGCGCAGCCTGCGTCATCCTGGACATCAACATGCCTGAAAAGTCGGGTCTCGAGTTACACCGGGAACTGACGCGAGAGGGTACTGGCCTGCCCGTTATCTTCCTCACCGGACACGGAACCGTCCCAACTGCTGTAGAAGCGCTTCGGCGCGGCGCCGTGGACTTCTTCCAGAAGCCGATAGAGGACGACGAAAAGCTGATCGCCCGGGTCGAAGAGGCGCTGACGATTGCAAGGCAGGCGATCGAACACGAGTCAGCTCGTGTCAGGGCGCGCGGATTGCTCGAGGCGCTGACACCGCGTGAAAGGGAGATCGTCGGACAGGTGCGACTCGGGCACGCAAATAAGGTGATTGCAATCGATCTCGGCATCAGCGAGCGGACGGTGGAACTCCATCGCGGCAGGGCGATGAAAAAGCTGAAAGTCCGATCCGTACCCGAACTCATCCGACTGCTGGAGGCCGATTCCGCCGCACCGGAATGATGATATGCGTCATGGATTTTGGGCACAGAGTGCCTAAGATGCACTTCGTATGATTGATGCAATGCCCACAACGGATACCCCGACCGTCTACATCGTCGATGACGATGAGGCGGTCCGGTTTGCCGTCTCGATGCTGATGTTCAGTTGCGGGCTCCGGGCACTTGCCTACGAGTCGGTTGCGCAGTTCCTTGCCGCGAAGGGAGACACGGCCGGAAATGGTTGCCTCGTGCTCGACCTGAATATGCCAGAACACTCCGGCGCCGATCTTCTCGAACTGCCCGGAATGTTGCTCCCGGCCGTCGTCATTACGGGGTTCCCGGACAGCCCCCAGGCTGAACGCGCCCGA
>JAGRIN010000459.1 GCA_020443245.1 Pseudomonadales bacterium | reverse complement strand
GACGAGTTCACATCGATGCCGCAGGCCTTCGAAGTTGATGAGGCCCCGGATCATGCCGGGTTCCGGCACGCCCAACGCGCTGCCAATCGCGAGCGCTGCGAGCGCATTCGAAAGGTTGTGCGCGCCCAGGATCTTCAGCGCGGATGCCTTGAGCAGCGTCCGCTCACCGCGTGCCAGCCACGCCTCGCCATCAACGTACCGGATGCCGAAGTCATCACCGCCGTTCGGGACATCCAGCCCGAAAGTCAGCACCTGCTCCGCGCCGGCAAGGTCGAAATCGTAATCAACTTGACGTGAGACCACGGCGACGCGACAGCCGCGATAGATCTTCGCCTTGGTGGCGAAATACGACGAAGCACTGTCGTAACGGTCCATGTGATCCGGTGAGAGATTAAGCACGGCCGCCACATCGGCGCTCAATTGTTCAGCCACCTCGAGTTGGTAGCTGGAAACTTCGAGCACAAAGGCGTCATATCCCTGGTCAAGCAAGTCGAGACACGGAATGCCGATGTTCCCGCCGACGCCCGCATTAATGCCAGCCGCACGCGCCATCTCACCCACGAGCGCCGTGACAGTGCTCTTGCCGTTCGAGCCGGTGATTGCGACGACCGGCTTCTGCGTCAGGCGCGTGAACATTGCAATGTCGCCGGTGACCGGCACACCCTTCGCAACTGCGCGCGCGATCTCCGGCGTCGCAAGCGGCACCCCCGGACTCAGGATAATTTCTCCGGCTGCCACCAGGGCATCCTCGTCGATCGCGCTGAGAGACGCGCCAGGCGCAACCGCAAGCAGCGACGCGAGTTTTTCGTGACTCGTGTCCCTGTCCATGACACAAAACGGCACGCCGTGGCGCACAAGGTACCTTGCGCACGACAGTCCGGTTTTTCCCGCCCCGACAATCACTGTGATGCCTGCCACGTTGCCTCGAAGATGCGTTTTACTTCGTCGTAATCGCTGTAGGGCAACTTCTCGCCCCTGATTTCCTGATAGGGTTCATGCCCCTTGCCGGCAATAACAACAACATCGTCCTCGCCGGCGCCTTCGATCGCGAGCCGGATGGCGCGTCGCCTGTCCGGCTCGACCGTAATATTCGAACGCTCCTCGATGCCCTCGAGTATTTCGTCGATGATGTCCCGGGAAGACTCGAAACGTGGATTGTCATCCGTGACGATCCCGGTATCTGCCTCGGCTGCGAGGATCCTTCCCATCATCGGCCGCTTGCCGCGATCACGATCGCCGCCGCAACCAACGACCCCGACAAGGCGCCCACGGCAATGTTGGCGAGCCGCGTGAAGTGCCTTTTCCAGTGCGTCCGGGGTATGCGCATAGTCGATGACAACCAGGGGGCGACCCGGGCTTCGCAACGCGTCCATTCTGCCGGGCGTCGTCTCGATAGTACCCGCCACCCGCGTCACGTCGGCGACGTCATAGCCCATGAGACCCGCGACCGTCACGGCGGAAAGCAGGTTGCTCACATTGAATTCACCCAGTAGCCCTGAGTCGATCTCGCCCGTACCCCAGGGCGTGACGATGTCCGCGACAAAGCCGTCCGCCCGGTAAGAGATGGATGACGCATACACATCCGCGGCGGTGTCACGCGTACTGAAAGTCAGCACGCGAACCTCGGCAGGAAGTGTCTGCGCCAGTTCGCGTCCAAAGTCGTCATCCACATTGATGACCGCAGACTGGAGACCGGACCAGTGAAACAGCGTGCGCTTGGCGGCCTTGTAGTCAGAAAATGTTTCGTGATAGTCGAGGTGATCGCGCGTAATGTTCGTAAAAATCGAAATCGCGATCCGCGTTCCTTCGAGTCGTCCCTGGTGCAAACCGTGCGACGATGCCTCGAGACACACGCTGTCACATCCCGCCGCGACGAGCGCTGCAAGGCGAGATTGCAAGTCGATCGCACCAGGCGTCGTGAGGCCGGGTTCCGCCAGCGCACCTGGCAGGCCAAACCCGAGCGTGCCCATTACGCCGCAGCTGCGACCCAGACCATTCAGCATGCTTGCGACAAAATGCGAACACGAAGTCTTGCCGTTGGTGCCGGTGACGGCGATCACGTGCAACCGATCCGAAGGACGCCCGAAAAACCGGCTCGCAATCACGCCCTTGCGGCGCGAA
>JAGRIN010000044.1 GCA_020443245.1 Pseudomonadales bacterium | reverse complement strand
TCGCCCCATAGCGACCACCGAACGCCGGACTCGGCGATGCCCACAAGTAAGTCCACACCGGCGCACCGCCGCTCGCTGCCTGTGCTGCCTTCCTGCTGGACAACACGCGCGCGCCGCGTCGAAAGCCTCGGTCGGTCACAATGCGGGCGTTGATGATAAACGGCGAAGCCGATGGATCGTCCGCGCGGTACATCGCAACGACGTCATCGGGGTCGACGCCCTCGATGCCCGCGACAATTTCGCGGAGCTCTGCCCACGTCATGTCGAACTTTGCTTCCCGATAAGTTCTCTCATCCAAGGTGGAACTCACGATGAGGGGAATGTCGCGCGCCAGCTCCGGTGCATCGGGCGCGAACGGGTGTCGCGGGATGGCGCGACCCAGCACCGGCGAGAAGGAGCGAGGCGCCTCACCGCGTGCACGCTCACCCGCTTCCACCTCGGCCTGCGCTGCCACGATTGTCGACCAGGGCAACGCTTGCAACTTGCGTATATCCTTTGCGCCGAGACCCAGCATTGCCAGCAGCTGCGCCGTGGACTTTTCTGCGGCCTCGGGTTTCGTCGCGACAATTCTTGCGCCGCTCATAATGCCCGCACGATGAAACAGGCCCTGCGCCGAAGGCATCGCAAGCAAGTGGCTGACTTTGGCACCCCCACCCGACTGTCCGAAAATCAACACGCGGCCCGGATCACCGCCGAAGCAGGCCACGTTTCGCCTGACCCACTCGAGCGATGCGACCAGGTCCAGCATGCCCGCTGCGCCCGCCTCCCCAAAGTCGCCGTCATCACCAAGGTAGAGGTAGCCGAGCGCACTCAACCTGTGGTTGACGGTAATCACAACGCAGTCGCCGAAGCGTGCAAGCATCTCACCGTCCATACCCGGCGAGTTGCTGGAACCGCCATAGAACCCACCGCCATGAAAGCGCACAATCACAGGCTTGCGTGCAGCACTGTCCAATGTCGGTGTCCAGAGATTCAGGACCAGGCAATTCTCGCCCATGCCGCCCGGCTGCAAGTCGTTGAAGATCAGGTCGGCATAGGCACGTCGTCGATCTGCCGGAACCTGCGGGCTGATCTGACCGAAATTGAGCGCGTCGCGAATACCCGTCCACGGCACCACGGGTTGCGGCGCGCGAAACCGGTTGTTGCCACCCGTGTCGGCGCCATAGGGAATGCCCTTGAAGACGGCGAGCCCCCCAGACGCCAGTCCACGTAACTTGCCCTCCGCGGTCTCGACGACCGGAAACAACCGCGCCTCACTCGCGGCCAAACGGTCGCTCGATTCGTCTGTGCCGAATGCAGACATCCTTCTCCCCCTCGTTTCAATCGCGACCGACATGATTCGTCGTTCAGCATGCGCAGTCAACGGCAATGGCAACGGCAAATCGTGCATACTCCCTACTCTGCATAACAAGAGAGCGAGTGGACGATGAACAGCGCGTTCGACCTGACTGACAAAGTCGTATTCATCACCGGGGCTGGCCGTGGCATCGGACGTGGCATTGCCGAGGTCCTCGCCGAGGCCGGCGCGAATGTCGCAATGAACGCGCTTACCAGCACAAATGTCGACAAAACGGCCGCCGCGATCGCGGAGGCGACCGGTCGCAGTATCGTCCCGGTAACCGGCGATGTGACGAACACCGCCGGTGCAACGCGGGTCGTGGACGAAGTCATGGAACGGTTCGGCAGGATAGACATCCTCGTCAACAATCTCGGCGATGCCATCGGTATGCCTCTCGCGGCGCTACCGGACAAGGAAAACAGCCAGGCGATCGGTGACGTGGATTTGCAGAAAATCATCGACATCAACATGACGGGCACTGTCCTCTGCACCCGTGCCGTCGCCCCACAGATGCTGGAACGCCGCAGCGGCAAGATCGTGAACATCTCGTCTTATACTGCGGGCCGCGCCGGCGGTAACGTCGTCATCTACAGCATGGCGAAAGCCGCTGTCGTCGGCTTCACGCGCGCGCAGGCACTCGAATGGGCGTCCTACGGGATAAACGTCAATGCCATCGCACCGGGACTCTACCCCGAACCCAATGCGATCTCCGGGGAGCGCCGGGAACAGCTTGCAAAATGGGCAAAGCGCGCAATTCCACTGGGTCGCACCGGCGAGTTGAGGGAAGTCGGCTATCTTGCACTCTACCTCGCGTCGCCGGCATCCGACTACATGACCGGCCAGACGCTGTACCTCGACGGCGGCCTCAGTCTCTAGCCGCGAGCCGGGACGTTGAAACGAGGGGAAAGACCGGGCTAACCTCTACTGATCCGTTAGGGACTGCTTCCATGGAAAACAAGAACAAGTACTGGAAGGCGAACCTGCGCCTCATGCTCTCACTGCTCGCAGTATGGTTCGTCGTGTCTTTCGTCTGCGGCATCCTGATCGTCGACTGGCTCAACCAGTTTCACCTGTTCGGCTACAAGCTCGGGTTCTGGTTCTCCCAGCAGGGCTCGATCTACGTCTTTGTCGTGCTGATCTTCGTCTACGTCTGGCGCATGAACAAGCTGGACAAAGCGTTTGACGTGCACGAGGAGGACTGACAATGAGCGCGCAGCTTCTCACTTACCTTTTTGTCGGCGCCTCGTTCGCCCTCTACATCGGCATCGCGATCTGGAGCCGCTCGGCCTCGACCAGCGAGTTCTATGTGGCCGGCAGCCACGTGAGCCCCGTTGCGAACGGCGCGGCTACTGCCGCTGACTGGATGTCGGCAGCGTCGTTTCTATCGATGGCGGGCATCATCGCCTTTGAAGGCGCGGACGGCGCCCGGTACCTGATGGGATGGACCGGCGGCTATGTCCTCCTCGCCCTGTTGCTCGCGCCGTACCTTCGAAAATTCTCGAAGTTCACCGTACCGGACTTCGTGGGCGACCGGTACTACTCGCACACGGCGCGCCTCGTTGCTGTCGTTTGCGTCATGTTCATCTCTTTCACTTACGTAGCAGGACAGATGCGCGGTGTCGGCGTCGTGTTCTCCCGTTTCCTCGAGGTCGACATCAACGTCGGCGTCATCATCGGAATGGGCATCGTCTTTCTCTACGCGGTGTGGGGCGGGATGCGCGGTATCACCTACACGCAGGTCGCGCAGTATTGCGTACTCATCTTCTCCTATCTCGTTCCGGCGATCTGGATATCGATCATACTGACCGGCAATCCGCTGCCCATGCTGGGCCTCGGCAGCGAGATGAATGACGGCACAGGCCAATATCTCCTCGACCGTCTCGACGGGATGACGACCGAACTCGGCATGACCGCGTTCACGGACGGGAGCAAGTCGACAATCGACATGTTCTGTATCACCGCTGCACTCATGGCCGGGACCGCCGGCCTGCCGCATGTGATCGTTCGGTTCTTTACGGTGCCGAAGGTGCGCGACGCTCGCATCTCCGCCGGCTATGCACTCATCTTCATCGCGCTGCTCTACACTACGGCCCCTGCCGTCGCGGCATTCGCGCGGATCAACATCATCAATACCGTCGAAGGCATCTCCTACACGGTTGCGCCGGAGTGGTTCCACAAGTGGGAAGACAGCGGCCTCGTCGCGTGGCTCGACAAGAACCATGACGGCAAGGTGCAGTACCGCGGCGGGGCGGCGATGTCACCGGCAGCGCCAAATTTCACCGGCGCTCGCGGTGAGCAAGGCCAGCGCACGGTCTCAAACGCGCCCACCGACAATGAAAATGAACTCTACATCGATCGCGATATCATCGTGCTCGCACACCCGGAGATTGCGAAGTTACCCAACTGGGTCATTGCGCTGGTCGCAGCAGGCGGACTCGCAGCCGCGTTGTCGACCGCCGCCGGTCTCCTCCTTGTCATCTCGACCGCAGTTTCTCACGACCTGCTGAAGAAGACGCTGATGCCGCACATCACCGACAAGCAGGAACTACTCTTTGCACGCATCGCTGCCGCAGTTGCCGTGGGTGTGGCCGGACTCGTCGGCATCTACCCGCCGGGTTTTGTGGCCCAGGTTGTCGCTTTCGCCTTTGGACTCGCAGCAGCCAGTTTCTTTCCCGTGATCCTGCTGGGTATTTTCTCAACCCGTATGAACAAGGAAGCGGCTATTGCCGGCATGCTGGCGGGCCTTGTGTTCACCGCAGCCTACATTTCCTGGTTCAAGTTCATCGATCCTGCCGCCAGCACACCGGCACACTGGTGGTTCGGCATATCACCGGAAGGCATCGGCGCGCTCGGCATGCTGCTCAACTTCGCCGTCTCGTTTGTAGTCATGCGTATCACGCCGCCGCCCCCTCAGGAAGTCGTGGACATCGTCGAACACATTCGCGTGCCACGCGCGTGACAAAAAAAGCCCGGCACAACGGCCGGGCTCTCGCGGTACCCGCGCACGACGCTACTTGATCGTGCACTTGCCGTTGTTGATGGACACCACGTCGCGCTCCTTGATCTTCACGCGGAAGCTGATCACGTTGCCATCCTGCCACATCTCCACGACCTGCGTTTCACCGGGAAAGACAGGCGACGAGAAGCGGACATCGAAACCAGTCATTTTCGTCTGGTCATAGTCCAGCATGGTCTTCAGCACAGCATGGCAGGCAATTCCGTAAGAGCAGAGTCCGTGCAGGATGGGCCGGTCGAACCCGGCACGTTTTGCAAATTCCGGATCACGATGAAGGGGGTTTCGGTCTCCGCAAAGCGCGTAGACCATTGCCTGGTCTACCCGGCCAGGCATTTCGCACACCGCGTCGGGCGCTCGATCCGGCAACGCGTGCGGAACGGGCGCCCCCTCGGATGAGCCACCGAAGCCGCCGTCTGCACGGAAGAACAGCGTGGAGCCAACCGTGTACAGGGGCGAGCCATCTGCGAGCTTGACCTCCGTCTCGCTGGTCACCAGCGCGCCCTTGCCTTCACCCTTGTCGTACACGCCAGTCGTGCGGTTCGTGATCAGCGTGTCTGCCGCGGGCGGCAGCGGCTGGTGAATGGCGAGGCGCTGCTCGCCATGCAGCATCATCGCGAAGTTCATCTTGCTCATCAGCGAGAAGCCGCCGCCGGACGCAGCCCGGACCGGACGCGACAGGACAGTGGCCGCGGTCGGGACGACGCGATTGCCAACTGTCTCACAGACGTATTCGAGTTCTTTGGCGTCCATCGGATCCCGGCCCATGCCGATGGCCACGGCATAAAGCAGCGTATCGCGATCGGCGTATTTCCCCGGCAATTGTTCGACTTCCTGCGCAAGGGCAGTTTCGACGTCAGCGACGGTAACAGGCATAACAGTTTCCCCTCTTCCTGGATTGAAAATCGGGGACAGTCTACTCGATTCGTGCCTTGTATTTGACATCGAGGGAACTGGCGGCGGGAATCGCCTCCACGAGCTGGAGCCGCCACTTCTTCACGTTGTGGTCGTAGCATGGCGAATTCGCGGGGATCGCAGCGCCGCACATCGACGTCGGGTCGTAGGTAAACGCACCAGACCCGTCATCAAACGACTCTGCCCCAACCGTGTAGCCACCGGTCAGGGCGTCCAGCGCGGTCCAGCTACCACCCGAGGCAACCAGTTCCATGTCGAGGAAGCTGGCCAACACCTGCGTCAGGACCACATCGATAGCGGGGCCGGTGCCCACGTTGTGAACGTTCAGCGTATAGGTCAGCACACTGTTTGGCTTGGGCGTGCCAGCCGCTGACTTGGTGAGCAACACCTCCGGCGGGCCATACCGCTCAAAGGTTTCGATCGCGGTATCCGCGATCAACCCCTCGGTGCCCTCGTTGCCGGTAACCTGCACCGTCCAGACCCCTTCCAGGCCATCCATACCTGCACCCGGCTGGATCTCGATCTCGTATCGCCTTGACGATGCATCCGGCGATGAGAGATAGCTGAGGATATTCGTCGCAAGAGAACCCGTGTAATCGTTCGCGTTTGGATCGGTCGCGATGATCGAAGGGCAATTCGTGGTCGTCACGCCATCACAGCCTGTATTCACGTCACTGGCGCCGAAGCCATCCGCGATCGTGGTCCGCAGCCAGATGGAGTCGTTAGTCTGCACCAGCGCCGGATCGATCTGTGTTCCGCAGTTCGGCGCACACCCCCCGCTGTCGTTGCCACTGACATCAAAGAACTTGATGTCGGTAACTTCGATGGACCCGATCATCGGCACAACAATCTCCGAGTACGGCGCGGAGGCGACCTGATACAGAATGACGTTGCGGTTGTTCTGCGCCTGGTTGTTGGTCACAGTGATGCGGAACAGCGCACCTGGACTGACCGCAATCTGCGATGCGTTGTTCAGGTTCAGCGTGTAGAGGGTGGCGGTGCCCGAGAGCGAAATTGTCTGTTGTACAAAGTCGATCGTCTGGAAAGGATTGGGGCCAGCGCCATCGGGGTCGACCTGCAAGTCGACGCGGACCGCACGGTTCGAACCGTTACCGGTTTCGCTCAGGTAGAGGTGCACGTCGACCGGTCCGGCATCGATAGTCATCGCACGGGTGACGGCGCTCGCAAGCGTGAGCTGCGTCGAACCACCGCCGTTGACGAGCGTTGTCTGTGATGTCGAAGTCGGCGGCGTCCTGGTCAGGATCGAACTGCCGCCGATGCCGTCGAGGTAGAGCTGCTTGCTCCCGGCGACCGGCACCTGCGAGGCGGATAACAAAATTGTCTGGGCCGAAGGCGTGCCGCCCGCACCACCCGGGTTCACAATGATCGCCTGGTTGTCGATCAGGTCCCCGGGCGTTCCGGCGCCGACAATCGCCTTGATCGTGACGGTGCAGCTGCCGCCTGCGGTGACCGAAATATTCGACAACGTCACCACGCCTCCCGCTTCCGACGGATTCGGGAGCGCAGACGCGGTTTCATCTGTACAGGTGGTGCTGGCGCTCGAGAACGTGAGCGCTACCGGGCTCGACTGAAGCGTATCGCTCAGGCTGACATTATCCGCATCGATGCCCCCTGAGTTGTTCAGCGTAATGACGTAAGTCAGCGTATCGCCCGGATCGATATCACCGACATTGGTATAGGCCTTGGTCGACGTTGCCAGGTTGGGGCCGAGTGACGTATTGAAGCTGCCGGCCGAAACGTGGCTGACAGCGCCTGCCTCGAGTCCTTCGTTGGCCGTCACAGTTGCCGTCCAGATACCGCGGGTCGCGGGCGGACTGGAGTTGATTCGCACGATGAAATAGAACGTGCGCGTACCGTCACCGGGCGGGTCGTTCACCGTGTCTTCACCGTCATACGCATAGCAGGGCGCGGTACAACTGGTCGAACCACTCAGTGTGGCATTGTTGTCCGGGTCGACGACCGAGATGGTCGTGGGGTTCGTCGGCGCATCCGGTGCCTGGATGTCGTAGTCGCCGAACGGGTCGCTGATCACGACTTTGGCATAGACGTCGATATCCGTCGTCGGATTAGGATTGGCCGTCTGCGTCCCCGCCCCCATCGTGTCCGTCCAGAACGTGATGCCATCGACGTTGATGACATGATCGGGAACGATCGACACGCTCGAGTAGTTGCTCGCGCTATCGTAGCTGTAAAGCTGCAGGTCCCGGTTGGTCTGGGCCTGGTTGTTCGTCACCGTCAATCGCAACTGGTACCCCGCGGGGATTGTCGTCGTGGCAGCCACGGGAATGTTGAATACGTAGTCGAAGATTGACCCGAACAGGAATGCGTTCTGTGTGACGCTGCCGATAACAATTGGCGTGCCGCCGTTGTGGTAGGAGAGTTCGACTGTCACCGAGCGACTGCGGAACGTCTGTCCGACGGCTTCCATTCTCAGGCTGACGGGAATGTCGCCACTGCCCGGGTCAATCGTGATGTCCGCAGCGAGAGGCGGCGTCAGGTCGAGGGAGACACTGCCACCGCTATTTTGCAGGACAATCGAGTCGCCGGTGCCGGGCGTCTGTGGCTGCGTTCTCGTGAGATAAGGACTACCGGTGTTCAGGTTTTCGAGGTACAGGACCTTCGTGCCGCTCGCGGGCGAACCGGACAGCACAATGTCTTCGGCGTTGACCTGGATTGCCGTCACGCTGCCGTTCGGATTCGTGATATCTGCGCTGTTCGAGATGACGGTACCCGGCAGTCCGGGTCCGTCGACGGTCACATCGAACTCGATCGTCACTGTGCCATTGGCCGGCACGACCAACCCGGCGAGGGCGATGTCCGGGGACGGGTCCGCCTGCACGATCGAATCCACGGTCAGTGTGCCGGGGACGAACGTCGTACCGGCGGGTATCGAGTCGTCCACCGAAACGCTGGACGCATCGGTGCCGCCCGACTCCACCAACACGACGGTGTAATGCAGCGTGTCACCGGCGTTGGTGTTGCTGTTCTCGCCCGACGAGGTGTTCATCACGTATTTGTAGGAGTCGGAGAGATCCGGATTCAGGTTATTCGCATTGATGAGCGCGTTGCCCGACGCCGTGACAAGATTCTCCGCGCCCTCCTTTGCCAGAACGGAAGCCGTCCAGTCACCCAACTCACCGGTCAAGGTGTGACTGAGCTGGAAATACTTCTGCGCACCCGAGACCGGTTGTGTCGCCGGCACATTCATCGCCGCGTTGTTCAGGGTCACGGCGGCCGAGGGACTCGTGATCGTGAGATTCGCTGCCGTAATGTCAGCGCTGCCGAACGGATCGGACACAGTAGCACGCACCCAGATCGTCGCGCCCGGTGCAGCGTCGGTGATCTGGTTGCCGGCAAGGTCAATGTCGTTGTCGAAGAATTCAACGGCATCGACCTGGAGAGGGGTGATCGCAGTAAAGGACACTTTCGATGGCTCACCACTGCGAATGCTGTGAACCGTGATCGTCTCACCCGAGATTGCCGTGTCATTTTCAATCTTCAGTGTCAGGGACGTGTTGGGCAGGAGAACAAGATCCGAAGGCAAGTCGAACTGGAACGGCACGAACTGGCCATTGGCTGCACCGGGATCAAGCGTGAGCGTCACAGTGTCCGAACCAATCGTCCCGGTAGACGCCCCCGTGTAACCCAACGTTGCCTTGACCGAGCGTTCGCCGGCAAACGATACGCTGCGGCTGATCCAGACTGACGTCTCGATATCCGGCGTTCCCGGTGTCGCGAGATCCTTCAGCGTCAGCGACGATTGCGTGACCGGCGACATAACGATCGTCACGCTACCACCCTGGCTCGCGATGGTCGTATTCGAGTCGAGCGCCGGCGCGGTTCGGTCAAGCAGCATCGACGTCGACAGGTTGTCGAGGTACAGGAATTTGTTGGCCGTCGGCGGCGTGAGCGGGCTCACAAGAACCGAAGACGCGACATTCGACAGGATGATCCCGGCATTGTCGATCGTCATGGTGTGATTGATCACATCGCCCTTCACGGCACCACCCATGACATCGACTGTAAAAACGACGTTCACCGAACTCGATGCAGGGACAGGAATGCTCTGGATATCCAGGGTACTCGCGGTCGAGCCCGACGCGTTGCCGCCGCCACTGTTCACAATCACGAGGTTCTGCGTCTCGGCCGGTATGGCGAGAGGATCGACGTCGACAACCGTCGCGGCGCCGCCCCCGTTCGTTATCGTCAGCGTGTAGGTCAGCGTATCGCTCGGGTTCGCGGTCAGCACGTTCACATCGTAGTCGATCGTTACCTGCGGCGCGGTTGCAGTGAACGTATCGGAATCGGTATGTGAAACGCTGCCTTCCGTCCCCTCGTGCGCGGTGACCTGCGCAATCCAGGTGCCGGGGTCAATCGATGTCACCAGCGGGACGGCCCAGGCATAGGAGAAGGTCTTCAATGCGTCAGCCGGTCCGGCATCGGCCGTCATCGGCGCATCCGTCAACTGATTCGCGAGATTGGGATCGATCAGGGTCAGGGTCGCACTCGTAATATCGAAGTCCCCGAACGGGTCGCTGACATCTGCCTCGACATAGATCGTCTGGCCCGATTCCACTGACGTGACCACATTCGTCCGGGCGACATCGGAATAAAAGGTAATGTTGTCGACGTTGACGACATTGGCCGCGGGGATCACGAGCTTCGAGTTGATACCCTGCTGAAGGCTGTGGATGACCACCGAGCCCGCGGAACCACCGCTATTCGTTACACGAAGCCGAATGTTCTCACCCGCGTCGAGGCCGGTAATCGGCGCGGGAATGTTGAACTGGAAGGGAAACAGCTGCGCATTTGCGAGACCTGACGTCATCGCAACACCGCTGATCGTACTGGTACCGATCACGGTGCCACCCTGGTAACTCAGCTCCGCCGTCAGGCTGTAGTTACCGGTCGTGTTTGCCTGCACCCAGACCGAAGCGGAGGCGACTCCCGCGTTGATGTCGACATCCTGGTAGAGCACGGGGGTGAGCGTCATGAGCCGGTTCTGGCCCGTATTGATTGTCGAACTCGTATCCGAGACCGGCACTGTACGCACGAGTTTGCGAGAACCCGTATTCAGGTCGGTCAGGTACAGCGCCTTCTGTCCCGTCGCCGTGCCGTAGACCAGCAAGGTCGGTGCAGTGGCCGTGCCGTCGACGCCATTGCCATTGTCGATCGTCGCCGTGTTGTCGATCTTCGTGCCGGGCGTCGCCGTCGCACGGACGGTAGTGTTGTAAACGATCGTGCAGGTCGCGTTTGCGGCCACCGAGACGTTGGTCACCGTGAGCACGCCACCGACGTAGCTGTTCGAGGGCGAACCGCAACCGGTCGCAGAGACGAATGAGAAGCTGTTGGTATCCGTGTCGATCGCATCGGAGATCGTGACACCGGTTGCGGGGACGCCGGCACTCTCGTTGACCAGGATGGTGTACTGCACAGTATCCCCGGCCTGAAGCAACCCGCCGTTCAAGTCGACACCTGCCTTCGTTGAGGTCGACAGGTTACTTGGCGTGCCGGCAACAATGGGTGTGACGACGGCCGATACGTTGTTGTTCGTCGCCGTCTTCGAGAGGACATCAAAGATACTCTGGGAAGACAGGAAGTAGTTGACCGGGTCGAACTGATCGGCGTCGGTGTGCTTGGCGTTGAAGGTGGTGCAGGTATCGGGGTTGTTGTTACAGAGCGTGACGCGAGCGCGACTCGTGACCGGACTGGCGGGCGTCGCGACATCGGCCACGATCAGCACGTCAGGCAGTGCGTCGCCCCGGTTCAGTTGCCCGCCGGGTAGCGTGGCAAGATTGTATGTGCACCGCACTTGTCCCGTTCCGACGTTGGTCGACGAGCAATCCCATCCCGGTGCTGTGACATCCGAAAGAGAAGAGATCGAAATGCCGGCCGGCAGGTCGTTGTAAAGATGGACGTATCCTGTCGCAAATCCTGTGCCCGGGTTCGTCGTGCCGTCGCCGTTGTTCTTGACGTGAATGAGGTATTGCGCGCTGTCCGCCGTGCCGGAAGCAAACACGCCAATGTCGTTCATGGTGACTTCGATGTCAGCGAGGTCCTTGTTGTCGATCGAAATCAGGCCGCCCATGAAAACAATGAGGTCACCGCCGGTCTCGAGATTGGCCTGCGCGGTGTAGGCACTGGGTTGGCCCGCCAGCTGCGAGCTGATGTCGTAGGTATCGAGATCGAAGCCGTACGTTGTGTTGGTATCGAATACATCGGGACCGGTAACGGTGTTGTTGTACTGCTCATTCGCGGGGTTAAGCGAATTTGTCTTGTCCTGTGTGCCGCCCGTGCCGACCTGGAAGGAGAAGTTCTCGATGCCGGTGACCGTGTCGTCACCTTCGTAAGTCATATGCGTGATCTTGCCGCCCGGCGACGTCGTCGCGACGACGAAGTTCTCCGGCACCAGGTTGACCACGCTGTTCTTGAGGTCAACGAATCCGTCGAACAGATTGATGACGGGTGTGCGTGTCACCGAAGGGTCTTTGTACACAAAGATGATCGCGAATGCCGCGAGACAGGTACCGGTCGTCGTACGCCCCATCGCTTCGGTGTGATGCACGAGGCCGGTCAGGGTATAGGCTCCCGGGCCGGTGACAATGTCGGACACGTCACGCCGCGCACCGAAGAAGTCCACGTTCCCGGACCCGACGCCGGTCAGGTAGTTGAAATCGCGATCGTTGAAACCGGCCGTCACCGGGATGAGCACGCCGTTGAGTCGCAGGTTCGTCTGGTCGTCCAGATCGATGACGTTGCCACCCTGGTGGCCCGAAACGTCCGCACCACCCGCATAGTAAAGATAGGCTTCGACGATCTCGGCACCGACGGGAATATCGAGGTTGACCGTTCGCTGCATCGGCGAGACGAACGAACACTGGTTCACCGAGTTGGGTTGGTTACGAAAACTCGCGCCAATCGCAACGTAGCGAATGTTGCCGGAGTAAGTCTTGCGCAGGACGATGGGCTCGCCGCCCGCCGCAAACACGACGGACGGCAACATCGCGAGGAGTAGTGAGGCGGTCGCGACGAGCGCGCAGAGAAGGCGTACTGCGCTGGTTCCTGCTTTCGCACCCGTCAATTTGAATTCCGTCAGTTACAATGAAGTCACGAGTCGCGCCGAATCAGGCGCTTACTCCCCGCCACGCAATTGTAATGCAGGCCCAAGACCGCTTACAG